>JAEYXI010000277.1 GCA_023428515.1 Pseudomonadota bacterium
ATAACGGGAGGAGTAAGGACATGAAACGCAGGACATTCACGCAACTTGCCGCGCTTGCGCTGGCAACGAGCGTCGCGGGGGCTCCGGCTCTGGCGCAGGAAGTGCTCAAGATCGGAGCCGTCGCGCCAAAAACCGGTCCGCTGGCCGGCGGCGCGGCCGTCAGCTACTGGCCGAACGTCAAGCTGTGGATCAACGACGTTAACGCCCGGGGCGGGCTGAAGGTCGGCGCCACCACCTACAAGCTCGAGGCCATCGAGTATGACGACCAGACCAATCCCGGCGAGACGATCAAGGCCGTGCAGCGCCTCGTCGACCAGGACAAGGTGAAGGTCGTTCTGCCGCCCTATTCCACCGGTCTCAATCTCGCAGCGGCGCCGATCTATGCACGCTACGGCCTGCCGATGATCACCTCGACCGCCACCACCGACAAGGCGGACGAGATTTCCAAGCAGTTCCCCAACGTATTCATAACGCTCGGCGGCGCCAAGCCGACCGTTGCAAGCGTTGTGGAAACTATGGTGAAGCTGAAGGAGCGCGGCGATATCGGCAACAAGCTGGCGATGGTCAACGTCGCCGACGCCTTCGGCATCGAACTGATGGGCGAAGCCAAGCCCGCCTTCAAGGAAGCCGGTTTCGAACTGGTGTACGAGACCTCCTATCCGCTCGGCACGCAGGATCTTTCGCCGGTCGTAAAGGCTGCCAAGGCGGCGGCACCGGATGCTTTCATCGCCTGGTCCTATCCGCCGGACACTTTCGCGCTGACCGAACAGGCAATCGTCGAGGATCTAAAGGTCGGTGCGTTCTTCACCGCCGTGGCCACGGCCTTTCCTGCCTATGCCGGCCGCTTCGGTGCGAGCGCCGAGGGTGTCCTGGGCATCGGCGGCGTCCATGCCGATGGCGACGCGTTCAAGGAATACGCCGCGCGTCATGAGCAGGTGACGAGCGCCAAGCCCGACTACTGGGCAAGCGCCATGGTCTATTCCTCGTTCCAGATCCTTGAAAAGTCGATCGAAGCCGTCGGATCCTTCGACAATGCCGCGATCATCAAGCACATCAAGGAAAACAGCTTCGATACAGTAATGGGGCCGATCAAGTTCGACGAGCACAACAACAACGCTGCGTTCTGGACGGTCGGCCAGTGGCAGGACGGTGTGTTCAAGGGTGTCGCCTCCACTGGGCGCGATGGCGCGGTGGAAGTGAAGAAAAAGGGTGCCTGGAAGTAGGCCGCAACGTGAAATCCCTCGGGTTTACTGTGGGGATGCGTAGAGCGTAGCCCCTCATCCGCCTGCCGGCACCTTTTCCCCTAAGGAGAAGGGACCATGCCGCAACGCCCGCCACTGCTCCTCGCCTCGTGGGGAGAGCGTGGCCGGGCGAAGCGGAGGCCGGGTGAGGGGCTCTGCGCCACGGCCCATCAAGACCCGAGGACCTGATACTGCCGGGGAAAAGTATGGACGTCTTAATAACAGGGCTGCTGCTGGGCGGAACCTATGCGCTGATCGCGATGGGGCTAAACATGCAATACGGCATGGCCCGCATCATGAACCTCGCCAATGGCGAAATGCTTGTCGCCGGCGGGTTCGTCGCCTTCTGGTTCTGGACCGGCAGCCAGATAAGTCCCCTGCTGACGGTGTTTCTCGTCGCGCCGGTGGCGTTTGCGCTCAACTGGCTGATCTACGTGATCTTCCTGCGCCCCCTCGTCACGCGCGCGAAATCCCGTGGCCAGCTGGAAGTCGACGCGATCCTGACCACGTTCGGCCTCTCGTTTGTGGCGGTGGGACTGATGCTCGCCTTTTTCGGGGGCGATTATTTCAGCTATTCCTATCTCTCGACACCAGTCCACATATTCGGGGATACCTATGGCGCCAACCGCGTCGCGGCCTTCCTCGCGGCGGTCGTGATCTGCGGAGCGCTGTGGTTGTGGCTCGCCCGCAGCCGCGCCGGCATGACGATACGCGCCATTTCCGTCGCACCGGACAGCGCCCGCCTCGTCGGTATCGACGTGCGGCGCACGGCCGCACTTGCCTTCGCGCTTGGCGGCGCGGTCACTGCGACCGGTGGCGCGCTGATCTCCACCTTCCTGACGCTCGATGCCTCGACCGGCGTGATCTTCACCTTGAAGGCACTTGTGATCGTCATCTTGGGCGGGGTCGGCGACGTTCGCGGCACCATTGTCGCGGCGCTGCTGCTCGGCCTGCTCGAAACCTTCGTCGCCCGAGTCATCGATCCCGGCCTGACACTGGCAGCCGCCTATCTGCTGTTCGTCGTCATCCTGCTGTTTCGCCCGCAGGGCCTGTTCGGGAGACCCACCACATGACGGCCCTTTCTTCCCGCGACTGGGGCAATCTCGCCCTTTGCGCCATCGCCCTGCTCATCGCCGCCTGCCTGCCGTTCAGTTCCGGGCCCTATAACCTGACGATCGGCGTGACGATCGCCATGTACACGGTGCTCGCCACCAGCTGGGCGCTGTTTTCAGGCCCGACGCATTATATCTCACTGGCCACGGCCGCCTTTTTCGGTGTCGGCGCCTATGTCACCGGGATCGGAATACAGCACCTGCCCTACTGGACCCTGCTGCCGATCGCTGGTGTCATCGGCGCGGTCATGGCGGCGCTCGTCGGCCTCGCGACGCTCAGGCTTTCCGGCGTCTACTTTGTCATCTTCACGCTCGGACTCGCGGAATTCGTCCGCCAGGCGATCACCTGGGTCCAGAACATTTCCGGCACCAAGGGTATCTATGTTCTGACGCAGATCACCGAGGCGCACATCTACTGGCAGCTGCTCGGCCTCGCGGCGCTGGTATGGCTGCTGGGCTGGCTGATCGGCCGTTCGCGCCTTGGCTTCGCACTACGCATCATCGGCGACGACGAACAGGTGGCGCGTCATTCCGGCATCAACACGGCGCGGGCCAAGATTCTGCTGTTCATGATGCCGGGCGCGGTGGCGGCAATCACCGGGGCAATCCTTGCGCCGCGCTATGTCTATCTGGAACCGGCACTGGCGTTCACGCCGATGCTGTCCTTTCAGGTGGTGATCATGGCGCTGCTCGGTGGCACCGGCCGGCTGTGGGGGCCGCTGGTCGGTGTCATCCCCTTCACGTTCCTGTGGGAAGGGATTTCCGCCTCCTTCCCCAACCAGACGACGCTGCTGCTCGGGGTCTGCTTCCTCGTTATCGTCTACCTGCTGCCGAAGGGTTTCGTCGGCCTGATCGACGCGGCCAAGCGACGGATGCAGAGTTCGGAGGGCTTCGCATGACGGCGCTGCTTTCGCTCCGTGGAGTGTCGAAGCGCTTCGGCGGCCTGGTCGCTGTCAACCGCATGGATTTCGACGTCACCGAACATCAGGTGCTCGGCCTGATCGGCCCGAACGGCTCCGGCAAGTCCACAACGCTGAACCTGATCTCGGGCGCCTTTCCAGTTTCGGCCGGTTCGATAAGCCTGCGCGGCCAGCCGATTACCCATCTTCCGGCGCAGGACATCGCCCGGCGGGGCATTGCCCGCACCTTCCAGCTGGTGCGGTTGCTGCCTTCCATGACTGTCATGGAAAACGTCAAGGCCGGCGCCGTCTTCGGGCATCGTCGCTGCTGGGGCCATGAGGCCGAAGCCGTGGCAGAGGCGATGCTGGCGAAGGTCGGGCTCGCGGGGCGCGGCCATATGACGGTGGGGCAGCTCACGTATATCGATACCAAGCGCGTTGAGCTTGCCCGCGTGCTGGCGGGAGAACCGCGCGTCGTGCTGCTCGACGAATGGCTGGCCGGCCTGAACCCGACCGAGCTGGAGGAAGGCATCCGCCTGATCCGCAGCCTGCGCGACGAAGGCCGCACGGTCATTCTGGTCGAGCATGTGATGGATGCGATCCGATCGCTCTGCGACCGCTGCGTGGTGATGGCCGCCGGCACCAAGATCGCCGAGGGCACGCCGACCGAGGTGCTGTCAGATCCGGCGGTCATCCGCGCCTATCTGGGGGATGACGATGCTTGAGGTAAAGGGTCTTTCTGTATCCTATGGCCAGCACCGGGCTCTTGAAAACGCGTCCCTCAAGATAGGTCGCGGCGAAATCGTCGCGATCCTCGGCGCCAACGGCGCTGGCAAGTCCACCCTTCTCAAGGCCATTTCCGGCATCTGCGAGGGACGCGCCAGCGGCTCCATCACCATGCAGGGCAAGGACATTCTCGGGCTGGCGCCCAACCGCATCGTCGGCGAGGGCATCGCGCTGGTGCCCGAGGGACGCGGCGTGTTTGGCGACCTCACCGTGGCTGAAAACCTGCGGCTGGGCGCCCATGCGCCCCGCGCCCGCGACGAGGAGAGCGGAAATCTCGAACGCGTTATCCGGCTTTTTCCCAAGCTCTACGAGCGACGCCGCCAGGTGGTGCGCACCATGTCCGGCGGCGAGCAGCAGATGGTGGCAATTGGCCGCGCGATGATGTCCAATCCCGTGCTGCTGACGCTCGACGAGCCTTCGCTCGGCCTGTCTCCCCTGCTCTGCAAGGAGCTGTTCCAGGCGTTGAAGACCGTGCGGGATACCGGCATCGGCATACTGCTGGTGGAGCAGAACGCCAAGCAGAGCCTCGCCATCGCCGACCGCGGCTATCTGCTGGAAAACAGCCGCATCATCCATGAGGGCAAAGCCGACGCATTGCGCAATGATCCGGCGGTGCAGGCGGCCTATCTCGGCGGCGGCGGTCGCGCGGCCGCCTCCAGCCACCGTCCGGCGGCGCAATCTCTCGCGATACCGGCGCCGACCTATACACCACCGCGGCCAACCGGCCTTTCGCCTGACGATATCGCCGCTGCGGCGCTAGCCGGATTGTCGGCTGCCGCTCCGGTTCGGCGCGAGGTTCCCCCTCCGCCGGAGAAGGGAGACGCAACCGACGCCGCAGCGGCACGCCCCCAGCTCTCCGCTGCGGCGCAACCGCAGCCCGAAGCGCCGGAGCGGGGTTCTCACCATCAGGTCTGGCGTCCCGCTGCCGCTCCCGCCATGGGCGGCAAGGCCGACGCCTTGCTGAACGGTCTTTCGATCGGCGACCTCGTGAGCGAGGCCACCCAATCCAGCCGCGAGCGCTTCGGCCATACCCTGCCCCCCGCGCCACCTCGTCCGCGCAGATCCGGTGCACGGGCCATGCCGACCATCCCTTCCACCGGTCCCGGCAACAGCCAGGATCGCCTGCAATCCGTCCTGAAAGAGATCGAGGAGGCCGCTGTCCGCGCCCGGACAACGCCTCGCGATCCGCGCCGAAGCTGAGGAGATCGATCCATGCTTGACGTCGTCAAAACCACGCCCACGGTCAAGGGGCTCTACATCGGCGGACAATGGGTTCCCGCCGCCCGCACCTTCGAGGATCTCAATCCCTCGGATAACACCGTCTACGCCCGCATTCCCGATGGGTCCGCCGCCGATATGCGCCGCGCCATCGATGCGGCACAGGCGGCATTCGGAGAATGGGCGGGCCGCGCCTTCCACGAGCGCGCGCACATGCTGCTGAAGATAGCGGACGTCTGGGAAAGGCGGAAGACCGATTTCTGCGCAGCTGCCATGGCGGAAGGCGGCGGCTGGAAGGGCAAGGGCCTCTTTGAGGCCGGCTACGTGTCGGAGGTCTTCCGCTCGGCCGCCGCCCTTTGCTACCAGTCGATCGGCGACGTGCTGCCCTCGGAACACCACAAGTTCATGATGGCAACCCGGTTCCCGCTCGGCGTCGTCGGCGTCATCAGCCCCTGGAACATGCCGGGCATCCTGACGTCCCGCGGCTTTGCGGCAGCGCTTGCGGTCGGCAACACGATCGTGCTCAAGCCGTCAGAGGACACCCCCTATTCCGGCGGTCTTTATTTCGCGGAAATCCTCGAGGAAGCCGGCGTTCCGCCGGGCGTCTTCAACGTCGTGACCTGCTCGCGCGAAAGCGTTAATGCGGTCGGCGACGAGATGATCGGCAACCCCCGGATCAAGGCGATCAGCTTCACCGGCTCCACCGCGGTCGGCCGTCATATCGCGGCCAAATGCGGCGCATATCTCAAAAAGGTCTGCGTCGAACTCGGCGGCAAGGATTCGATGATCCTGCTCGAAGATGCCGATCTGGACGCCGCCGCCCGCGCTGCCAATTTCGGCTCGTTCATGCACCAGGGCCAGGTCTGCATGTCGACGGAGAAGCTTCTGGTCCATGAAAAGGTCTATGCGCCCTTCATGGAACGCTTCCTTGCCCGCGCCCGCAAGCTGAAGACCGGCCATACAGACGACCCGGCGAATGTCATCGGCCCGCTGGTCAACAATCGCCAGGCATTGCGCGTCAAGGCGCTGATCGACGATGCGGTCGCCAAGGGTGCCACAGTCGAGCTAGGGGGCCGCGCCTGGGACAATTTCGTCGAGCCGACCGTGCTGACCAACGTCAACAGCTCGATGAACATCTGGCATGACGAAACCTTCGGTCCCGTCGTGATCGTTTGCCCCTTCCGCGATGAAAACGAGGCGGTGGCGCTCAACAACGACACCGAATACGGCCTCACCGCCGCTGTCTGGTCGCGCGACGAGGCCCGCGCTCTGCGCATGGCCGAGCGGTTGGAAACCGGTATCTGCCACGTCAACTGCCAGAACATCAACGACGAACCGCATGTGCCCTTCGGCGGTACCAAGGCGAGCGGCGTCGGGCGTTATGGCGGCCGCTGGTCGCTCGATGCCTTCACCGAACTGCGCTGGATCACGCTCGATCGCGGCGGTCGCCATTTCCCGCCGCAGTTCTGATCGACAAAGGAAAAGGAAAAAGACCATGGGCATTTTGGGCTGGATCATTCTCCTCCTCGTGATTGCGGCGGCCATCATCGTACTGGCTGCGTGGTTCTTCGAACGCGCCACCAACGAGGTAAGCCTCGTGCGCACCGGCATTGGCGGCCGCAAGGTGGTGATCGACGGTGGGACGCTGGCGATCCCTTACTTCCACGAGGTCAGCCGCGTGAACATGCAGACGATCCGCATGGACGTCGCCCGCACCGGCGACCACGCATTGATCACCAAAGACCGCATGCGCATCGATGTCGGCGCGGAATTCTACACCTCGGTCGTGCCGGAAGAAGCGGCCGTGGTGCGTGCCGCGCAGACGCTCGGCCGCCGCACCTTCCAGCCGGACCAGCTGAAATCGCTGCTCGACGGCATGATGGTCGATGCGCTTCGCGCCGTCGCCGCGCAGATGACCATGGACGAACTGCACGAGAATCGCGGCGAATTCGTCCGCCAGGTTCACGATGCGCTCGCCGGCACGCTGTCGAAGTACGGCTTGCAGCTCGACAGCGTGTCGTTGACCTCGCTCGACCAGACGCCGTTCTCGGCGCTCGACGAGAACAATGCCTTCAACGCTGTCGGCATGCGCAAGCTCGCCGAGGTCATCGCCAAGTCCAAGAAGGAACGCGCCGAGATCGAGGGGGAAAGCCAGGTCAGCGTGCGCCGCGCCGAAGTGGACTCCAATCGCCGCAAGCTGGAGATCGAGCTGGAACAACGCCGCGCCGAGATACAGCAGACCCAGGAGATCGAACTGTTGCTGGCACAACAGCTCACCGAGGTCGCCAGCCGCAAGGCCGAGGCCGAGGCCTCGGCGGCGCAGGCGCGTATCGAGATGGAACGAACGATCCAGACAGCGGCGCTGGCGCGAGAACAGGTGATCCGCGAGGCAGAGATCCTGCAGGCGCGCGCGCTGGAAATCGCCGAGCAGGACCGGGCAATTCACATCGCCGCCAAGAGCCGGGAGGAAAGCCAGGCAAAAGCGGAAGCCACCGAAGCAAGGGCGGCCATCATCAAGGCTGAGGAAGAACTGTCGACGCTGAGGCAACTTGCCGAAGCGGAACGGCGCAAGCAACTGGCGCTGCTCGCAGCCCAGCAGGAGGCGGAAGCCCAGGCCACGCGTGTAAAAATCACCTCGGAAAGCGATCAGATCGCCGCCAGGACCCGGGGCCTGATCAAGCGCGAGGAAGCCGAGACGCTGCGCATTCTCAAGCAGGCTGAAGCAGACGGCGAGGCAGCGCGCATCAAGGCGGAAAACAGCCGCTCGCCGGAACTCGCGGCGATGGAACTTGAAAAGGCCCGGCTCACCGCGCTTCCCGCGATCATTGGCGAAATGGTCAAGCCGGCAGAGAAGATCAAGGGCATTTCGATCAACCACATCACCGGGCTTGGTCGCGCCGGGGAGAGTGCCGAGCGTCCAGCCTCACCGGTCGATCACACCGTCAATGCCATTCTCGACATGGCCGTGACGCTGCCGACGATGAAGAAGCTCGGCGATGCGGTCGGCCTCAACCTCGAGAACATGATCCCCGAGGATCCGCGCTGATCATCTGAGTGCAAACGGAGCATTGCGGCAGGTCGCTCAGCGGCCTGCGCGCAATGATCTCAGCAGGAAACCGGTGGCGTCTGAAATGGGCGAGCGGGCGTCGGTCATCAAAGCCCGATGCCAGATCGGTTCAAACAGCCGGTTGAGCCGACGCCGCCGGTATTGCGAGTGCCCAGCAAAGATCAGCAGCCTTATATGCTGACGTACCGACGGTCCTGATAAAGAAGGGCTAGATTGTCGTCACTTGCGCGGATGTCGATGATGGCGCCGAACAGCACCCGGTGTGTACCCTGATCAACGAAATGCGACAGGATGCATTCGAAGCTCACCAGAGCATCACCAAGCACCGGCACGCCGGACTTGCCCCTCTCCCAGGCGCCAGTTGCAAAACGTTCCGCCATGGGTGTCTTGCCGCCGAAGAGGTTGGCGATCGGCTCGTGACGCGGCGCAAGCGTGTTCACGCAGAAATAAGCGGCAGCCTCAAAGGCCGGGAAGCAGGAGGCGGACCGGTTGATGCAGGCGAGAAGTGTCGCCGGTGTATCGCTGACGCTGCAGACGGCCGACGCGGTGAAGCCGGACGGCCCATCCGCATCCTGCGTGGTGATGACATTGACGGCGGCGCCCAGCTTCGACATCCCGGACCGGAACGCCTTGCTGTCGACGACATCGAAACGATGATCCAAGACACCCAATGTCGACCTCCTCAAGTTCGTTCCGGCCGCTCGAAGCCCAGGCGGTCGCGCAGCGTCCGTCCTTCATATGCCGATCGGTAGAGCCCGCGCTCCTGCAAAAGCGGCACGACCATGTCGACGAAGTCGGTCAATCCGTCGGGGAAATGCGACGGCATGATGTTGAAGCCGTCGGCCGCCCCCGTCCGGAACCAGGTCTCAAGGGTATCGGCGATATAGTCAGGCGTGCCACACAGCACCCAGTGGCCACGCGCCGCCGCCATAAGATTATAAACGTCACGCAGCTTCATGTTCTCGCGCCGCGCCTTGTCGAGCATCACCTTGGCGAAGGCGTGGTAACTGTCCGAAGGCTTGAGATCCTCGGGGATCGGACCGTCCAGATCGTAGACGCTCATGTCGATGCCGAAACGGTCGGACAGAAGTGACAGGGCATTCGTCTCGCTGATGAAGCCCTGCAATTGAGCGAGCTTGTCATGCGCCTCTCGTTCGGTCCGCCCGACGATCGGCATGACGCCGGGCAGAATGACCATGCTGTCATCGGCGCGCCCGTATGTCGGTAGCCTGCCCTTGACGGAGCGATAGAAGGCCCGCGCCTCGTCGAGATCCTGGGTGACGGAAAACACCACATCGGCCGATTTCGCCGCAAGCTCCTGACCGGGACCGGAGCCGCCAGCCTGTAGGATGATCGGTTGCCCCTGCGGCGAGCGACCGATATTCAGCGGCCCCTTCACCTTGAAATGCGCGCCCTCGTGATCGAGCGCACGGACCTTGGAAGCGTCGATATAGACGCCGGTTTCCCGGTCGGCGACGATCGCATCGTCCGCCCAACAATCCCAAAGCCCCCGCACCACGGTCAGGAATTCCTCGGCAATCTCGTAGCGCTTGGAATGGTCCGGATGCACCGTGCCGAAATTGACGGCCGCTGCCGGGTTTGCCGTGGTCACGGCGTTCCACGCTGCGCGCCCGCCGCTGAGATGATCGAGCGAGGCGAAGAGGCGCGCGACCGTGAACGGGTCGCTGTACGTCGTCGAGACTGTGGCGCCGAGACCGATATGCCGGGTGGCCCCCGCAACGGCGGACAGCAGCGTCAGAGGCTCTAGGCGGGCCGTGTAGGACGGATGCGCCGCCGGATCCGCATGGAGGTTGTCGCCCATGAAGATAAGGTCGAACAGTCCGCGCTCCGCTTCCTGAGCGATCCGCTTCACCATTTCGATGTCCTGGAAACTGTCGACCGCTCCTGGAACGCGCCATCCCGCGACATGGCTGCCGGTGCCGAGCAGGAAGAGACCAAAATGTATCATGCGTGTCATGCTGGGCTTATCTCCAGAAAATGTAGCGGCGCTCGACGAAGCTGATCGCGCCGAAGAAGGAGAGGCTGATCGCGGAAGCGACGATGATGGCGGCCCAGACCTGAACGAAATCGATCTGCAGCACAGCTTGGTAGATCACCCATCCGAGCCCGCCATAGGCGCCAAGCATTTCGGTGACGATGGCGACGATGACGCTGCGCACCGTCGATACCCGCATGCCGGCAATGATCAGCGGCAGGGCGGTCGGGAGACGAAGACGCCACAGAACCGTCAGCCTTCCTGCGCCGAAGGAACGGATCAGATCGACGGATTTCCGATCGA
>JAEYXI010000315.1 GCA_023428515.1 Pseudomonadota bacterium
CCAAAATCGCCCCCCAGTAATGCCCGCCGGCCACGACTCCAACGCAGCCGGGCGAGCAGCCGACGATACCCAATCCGCTCCAACCCTCGCCGCCCGCCGCCAACGAGCCGGAAGACCTCGACGGCGAACAGGGCGAACAAAACGACATCGCCCGGCCGGAGCTCGACGAGAATGGCCCTCTGCCGGAGATCGTCTACAATCTCGACAAGCTGCCCGAGCCCGTCAGGCGCATGCACGACCTGCTCGTCGAAGCCGCCAAGAGCGGCGAGATCGAACAGCTGCGACCCTTGCTCGGCACGGGCGATACGGTGCAGCTTTCCTTCGGCGAAGTCGAAGGCGATCCGATCGAGTTCCTGAAGGGGCTGTCGGGCGACCCGGACGGACAGGAACTCCTCGCCATACTGGAGGAGGTGCTGAATGCCGGCTTCGTGCATCTGGAGGCCGGCACGCCGAACGAGATCTATGTCTGGCCCTATTTCTTCGGCATCCCGCTCGACAAGCTCGATTCCAGGCAGAAGGTCGAGCTGTTCAAAATCGTCACCGCGGGCGACCTCGAGGACATGAAGCAGTTCGGCACCTACATCTTCTACCGCGTCGGCATCACGCCGGAGGGGCGCTGGGCGTTCTTCGTGGCGGGAGAGTGACTTGGCCGGCCGTACCGACCGCGCCTCACGCCATATCGACGCCCCGCCGGCCACGATCTATCGAGCCTTCATCGATCCAGAAGCGCTGGTGTCCTGGCTGCCGCCTGCCGGCATGACCGGCCACATCAAACTCTTCGAGCCAAGGCCCGGCGGCCGCTATCGCATGACCTTGACCTACGACGCCCCCGATCACTCGACGTCAGGAAAATCCTCCGAACATGCGGACACGGTCGAGGGAGAATTCGTGCGGCTGGTGCCGGACAGCGAGGTCGTACAGCGCTTCGCCTTCGAGTCCGACGATCCGGCCTTTGCCGGCGTGATGACGATGACGTGGAAGCTGGCGCCGACGCCGGACGGCGCGGAAGTGTCGATCGTCTGCGAGAACGTGCCGGAAGGCATCAGCGCCGAGGACCACGCAACGGGGCTTGCCTCGTCGCTCGCAAACCTCGCGGCCTATTGCGAAGGCCAGACCGGCTAGCGCGGAAGCGCCTCGGAGAACTCCACCGGGCGCCCCTGCCCCTTCGTCACGATCTCGCCTTCCCACATGACGCGGTTGCCGCGGATGATCGTCCCCACCGGCCAGCCGGTTACCTGCTTGCCGTCATAGGGCGTCCAGCCGGCCTTGGAGCCGGCTTGCGCGTTGGTGATCGTCTCCGAGCGTTTCATGTCGACGATGGTGAAGTCGGCGTCGTAGCCGGCGGCAATACGCCCCTTGCGGGCGATGCCGAAGATGCGGTTCGGGCCATGGCTCGACAGATCGACGAAACGCTCCAGCGTCAGCCGGCCGGCATTCACATGGTCGAGCATGATCGGCACCAGCGTCTGCACACCGGTCATGCCGGACGGCGACGCCGGATAGGGCTTCGCCTTCTCCTCCAGCGTATGCGGCGCATGGTCGGAGCCAAGCACGTCGACGATCCCTTGCGAGATGCCGTGCCAGACGCCGTCGCGATGGCGCTTGTCGCGCACCGGCGGGTTCATCTGCAGCAGCGTGCCGAGCCGCGCATAATCATCGGACGACATGGTCAAATGGTGCGGCGTCGCCTCGCAGGTCGCGACATCCTTCTGCCCTTCGAGGAAGACGATCTCCTCGGATGTCGAGATGTGCAGCACATGGATGCGCGCACGCGTTTGGCGGGCAATCCTCACCAGCCGCTCGGTGCATTGGAGCGCCGCGATCTCGTCGCGCCAGACCGGATGCGAGGATGGGTCGCCCTCGACCCGCTCCCCGAGACGCTCGCGCAGCCGGAACTCGTCCTCGGAGTGGAAGGCTGCGCGCCGGCGCGTATTCCTCAGGATCGACGCGACGCCCTCGTCGTCCTCGACCAAAAGGTTGCCGGTCGACGAGCCCATGAAGACCTTGATGCCGGCAGCACCCGGCAGCCGTTCCAGTTCGCCAACATCGCCCGCGTTCTCGCGCGTACCGCCGACCCAGAAGGCGAAATCGCAAAGCATGCGGCCGGTCGCGCGGCTCACCTTGTCGGCGAGCGCCGCCTCGCTTGTCGTCAGCGGGTTGGTGTTGGGCATCTCGAAAACGGCAGTGACGCCGCCGAGCACGGCCGCGCGCGACCCCGTCTCGAGGTCTTCCTTGTGCTCCAGCCCCGGCTCGCGGAAATGCACCTGGCTGTCGATCACTCCAGGCAGGATGTGCAGGCCACGGCAATCGATGCGGCTGCCGGCCGATGCCTGCGAAAGATCGCCGATCGCGGCGATGCGGCCGTTGCTGACACCGACGTCGCGCAGGCCCTGCCCGTCGTGATTGACGACTGTGCCGCCTGTCAGGATGAGGTCGTATGTCGCCGCCATGCCGTCTCGCTGCTCTTGTCGCCCTGCCCGCTGCGGCTTACGTAAAGGCCGATCCATTTGCAAGATCAGGTTCCCCATGCCCACAGCCAGCCTCGACGACCGCGCGATCGTCTCCGTCTCCGGTCCGGACGCGGAGCATTTTTTGCAGAACATCGTCACTGCCGATCTCGACGTGCTGAAACCGGGCGAAGCGAAACCCTCCGCGCTGCTGGCGCCGCAGGGCAAGATCATGTTCGATTTCCTGGTTTCGCGACATGGCGAGAACGGCTTCCGGCTCGAATGCCGCGCCGACATCGCCGACGATTTCGTGCGCCGGCTCACCCTCTACAGGTTGCGCGCCAAGGCTGAGATTTCCAAGCAGGATGAATCGCTTGTGGCGGTTTCGTGGGGTTCCGATTCAGCTCCTTCAGGAAGTGATTCAAGCTGGCTGCGCGATACTCGCTTTCCTCAGGCATCACCCGCCTGGCGGTCATACGAGCCTCGAGTCACCGATAGCGCCATCGCCGCCTGGCATGCCTTCCGCATAGCCAACGGCATCGCCGAAAGCGGCGCGGACTATGCGCTGGGCGATGCTTTTCCGCATGATGTTCTGCTCGACCAGACTGATGGCGTCGGCTTCAAGAAGGGCTGCTATGTCGGCCAGGAGGTCGTATCGCGCATGCAGCATCGCGGCACGGCGCGCCGCCGCGTGCTGATCGTATCGGGCGACACGCTGCCGGCAGCGGGGACGGAGGTCGCCGCGAACGGACGGCCGATCGGCACGCTCGGCTCGACATCCGGCGGCAAGGGTCTCGCCATATTACGCATCGACCGGGTCAAGGACGCGCTCGACGCAGGTGCGCCCATCGAAGCCGGCGGCGTTGCCCTCTCCGTCGCCATCCCGTCCTGGGCCGGCTTCACCTACCCCGAGCAAGTATCCAGCGAGGACGCCTGATGGCGGCCGACAAGGTCGGTGCGCCGCCGCGCGCATGGCAGCGCATGCTGTCGGGCCGCCGGCTCGACCTGCTCGATCCCTCGCCGCTCGACGTCGAGATATCGGACATCGCGCATGGGCTCGCACGCGTCGCGCGCTGGAACGGCCAGACCGGCGGCGACCACGCCTTCTCGGTGGCGCAGCATTCGCTGCTGGTCGAGGACATCTTCTCAGCCCTCGTGCCCGGCCCTTCGCCCGACGCCAGGCTCACCGCGCTGCTCCACGACGCGCCCGAATATGTCATCGGCGACATGATCTCGCCCTTCAAGTCGGCGGTCGGCGGTGGCTACAAGGCCGTCGAGCAGCGGCTGCAACGCGCCATCCACCTGCGTTTCAGCCTCCCCGCCGAAACCGCCGATAAGTTCAAACATGCCATCAAGCGGGCCGATCAGATCGCCGCCTATTTCGAGGCGACGCTGCTCGCCGGTTTCTCGATCGCCGAAGCCACGCAGTTCTTCGGCCGCCCACGCGGCATTTCAGCCGATCGCTTCGACCTCGCCTGCAAGCCCGCCAAGACGGTCCAGGCCGCGTTCCTGAAACGCTTCGCCTCGATCGAGAAATTGCGCAACGCGTAGCGGTTTAAGCCGGCCTCGATCCGCCGGGGAACAGCGGCGTCGCAGCCGGCGACGCATCGGCGGCAGCCTTCTTGATCTCGACCTCGGGCGTACGGACGCCAAGTGGCGTCTTGGTCGCCACGCCATCGGCAAGCGTCATCACGGTATCGTAGAAGGAGGCGCCAGCCGCCGAGCGCGGCGGGATCGCCTCGTGCATGACGGCGATGACGGTCACGTCGGGGCAGTTGTCCTTGATCGCCTGGTGGAAGGCGACCTTCGCCTCGGGATCCAGTGCGCTCGACGCCTCGTCGAGGAAGAGAAGGCCGGGCTGGTGCAGGAGGATGCGCGCGGCGACCAGCTTCTGCTTCTGTCCGCCCGACAGCACCTGGTCCCAGACCTTGCCCTCGCGGCTCTCCGAGTCGAGATGCTCGATGAATTCGCCGAGGCCAGCCTTGTAGAGCGCGGCGGCAACCTGCGTCTCGGAGTAGTCGTCGGGCAGTTCCGGCAGGCAGACGAGTTCCTTCAGCGTGAGCTGCGGCAGCTTCACTTCCTGCGCCGCATAGAAGGTCTTCACGCCCGCCGGCAGCACGATATTGCCGCGACCATGCGGCCAGAGCCCGTTGATCGCCTTGATGAGCGAGGTCTTGCCGCTGCCGGATTCGCCCCTCAGGAAGGTCCATTCCCCGCGGCGGAAACGCACGTTGCGGATGGCCAGGAACGGCTTGGCGTCGGCGCCCTGGTGCATCAGGCTGAGGTTGCGGATGGTCAGGCCGAAGACCGGATCCTGCGTGCCGTAGATGAATTCGCGGCGGCCGGTGCCGGTGTAGAAATCGTCTGGATGCTGCACGTTCTCGATGGCGCAAGCGAGTTCGGTCACGCGTCGTGCGTTTGCCCTGAGCGTCGCGATCGCGGGCATGACGTGGATGAACCAGGAGCACTGGTTGATCAGCGAGTTCACCAGTTCGGCGCCGGTGATGTAGCTCTTCAGGCTGATCTTGTCGTTCATGTAGGGGATCAGGCCCGGCAGATAGGCGATGATCCTGGCGGCGAGGAAATCGTAGATCCGCTCGAAGGACTGGTATCCCGAATGGACCCAGTTCAGCTTGGACCAGGTGCGGTCGATGTGGGCGTAGAGCCGGCCGTGCAGCTTCTTCTGCACGTCCTCGCCGCGCGCGGCCGAGACATGGAAGCTGCGCCGCAGCAGCGTCGTCAGCTCGGCACGATAGCTGCCTTCCGTGCTCTGGATGGCGACAGTAAGCCGCTCGAGCAGGCCGCCTATCTTCAGCGCGACGTAAGTATTGAGCGGCACGTAGGTGGCGACCGCCGCGAAGGCGAGGACGGCGGCGCCGTAAGTGCCGAGGAATTCCAGTCCGTCGACCACGGTCGACTGTTCGATGAGCTTCTGGCCGACAAAGAAGAGCGATGTCACGACGCCCATGATGCCCATGGCGAGGCCGATCGCGCCGCCGGTCATGCCTTTGATCGATTCCTGCACGCGCTGGTCGACGTTGTCGGGCGGCAGGACCGGTTTCCCGTTGGCGTCGCGGCCGCCGTGCTGCAGGTGGAAGTGCGTATGGTTGGCGTCGAGCAGGGCGTCGTTGAAGCGGCTGTCCAGCCAGCCGCGCCACTTGCGGTGCAGCGTGGTCGAAAAGAGATGCCTGATGCCGATGATGCCGGCGTCCTTGACGAAGACCAGCAGCAGAAGAAGCCCGGCGCTGTTCAGCAGATAGGGCAGCGGCGTCGTGTTGCTCGGGTCGTGGAAGAAGGCGATCGAGTTGACGAGCTCGCCCGAGGCCTCGGCCATCCAGACGCTAGCCTTGCTGGCGGCGGCCGTGAAAAAGGCGATGACAGCCGTCAACGCCCAGGCTTCCATCCAGCGATCAGAGAACCAATAGGCTCTCATCAGGCCCCAGAAGCTGCGCATCGTGGAGACTGGCGTCAGCGGCGGCGCTTGTATCTTATCTTGGCGCCCCGAGCCCCAGAAACGTAGCCGAGGTCTCACGACACTCGTCCGATCTTCGTTTCCACCCCATAGCCCTTCAGTATTGTTGTTCGTTATTTAGTTCTTGCCCCGTTTTTGCCATGAAGATACCATGATTCGGTTTCCTTCAAACCATTTGTCGGACAAGTAGCCGTTTACCCAAGGTCAGACCGAATACGAACGGCCGGCCTCTTTATCATTTAAACAATTGTAGGTTAACGATTTTTTTCCCGTGTTCTTAACTTATGTTAAGCGATCAAGTTCTGGTGAACGCTTGGCGTTTGGGGCATACCGGCATTGGATTCTACCGCCCAGGGCGATC
>JAEYXI010000362.1 GCA_023428515.1 Pseudomonadota bacterium
AGTTCATGACGACCTTCGAGGCGTTCAAGGACGGCAACGACCGGCGCCTCCAGGAACTGGAAAGCAAGAACGCCGACGTGCTGACATCAGAGAAGGTCGACCGCATCTCGAAGGCGCTCGACGAGCAGAAGCGTGCGATCGACAACCTTACGCTGAAAGGGATCCGGCCGACGCTCGATCGCGGCGGGCGGTCGTTTCCGTCCGAGCACAAGCAGGCCGTCGACGCCGACATGCGCTCGGGCGACGACCGCCTGATCCGCGCGCTCGACACCAAGGCGATGTCCTACGGCTCCGGCCAGGACGGCGGCTATCTGGTGCCCGACGAGACGGAGACCGAGATCGGCAAGCGGCTGGCCGAGCTGTCGCCGATCCGCTCGATCGCCACGGTCAGGCAGGTGTCGGCTGCCGTGCTGAAGAAGCCCTTTTCCGTGACCGGACCGACTGTCGGCTGGGTGGCCGAGACGGCGTCGCGCCCGCAGACCGATACGGCGACGCTGGCGGAACTCTCCTTCCCGACGATGGAGCTCTACGCCATGCCTGCGGCGACGGCCTCGCTGCTCGAGGACACGGTGGTCGACCTCGACCAGTGGATCTCGAGCGAGGTGGAAGCCGCATTCGCCGAACAGGAAGGCACGGCCTTCGTGGCCGGCAACGGCACCAACAAGCCGAAAGGTTTCCTCGACTACACCACGGTCGCGGAATCCTCCTGGGTGTGGGGCCAGATCGGCTACGTGGCGACCGGCGTGTCGGGCGCGCTGCCCGAGGACGATCCCTCCGACATACTGATCGATCTCGTCTATGCGCTGAAGTCGGGATACCGGCAGAACGCCAGCTGGGTGATGAACCGCAAGACGCAGGCCTCGATCCGCAAGCTGAAGGACGCCGACGGCAACTATCTCTGGCAGCCGCCGGCCGCGCCGGGAAGCCGGGCGATGCTGATGGGCTTCCCGCTGGTCGAGGCGGAGGACATGCCGGACGCCGGCGCCAACACGACGCCGATCGCCTTCGGCGATTTTTCGCGCGGCTATCTCGTCGTCGACCGCACCGGAGTGCGCGTGCTGCGCGATCCGTATTCCGCCAAGCCTTATGTGCTGTTCTACACGACCAAGCGCGTCGGCGGCGGCGTGCAGGATTTCGATGCGATCAAGCTGTTGAAGTATGGGGCTTCGTGACTGGTGCCAGTAGGTGCGTGCTTCGAGGCTCGCCCTCGAAGGACGGCATCCAGCCTCTATCGTCTGTGAGGGCTCGCACCTCAGGATGAGGGCGGTTGGCTCTACTCCGCTTATCCTGAGATGGGGGGAGCAGGTCGAAGGACGTACCGCAACACCTAACTATCTCGAACAAGATGGCTTCGGCGCGAAAGATCGGGAAGGGCTTCGTAGGCAAGTGCGATGAGGGCTTCCTTTTTCCGGCGCGACCAGCCTTTCAATTGCCGTTCCCGGGCAATCGCGTCGGTGATCCGGTCATAGCTCTCTGTAAACACCAAGACTACCGGCCGACGCCTGGCAGTGTAGCTGTCGATAGGTAAATTGTTGTGTTTCCACACGCGAGCCTCGATCTCCTGCTTGGTCGAGCCGACATAGTAGGAACCGTCGGCACAGCGGAGAATATAGACCGTCATCTCGAACTGCATGAGCCTGTTGCCTGCACGATGGCTGCACGAGTCAGTGCGTCCTTCCAGTTCACTAGTCAATCCGCGCCAGGCTTTCTTCTGCAAGCACCGGTGCATCTCGGGATGAAGGCGGTTGGCGCCAACGGTCCTCATCCTGAGGTGCGAGCCCGCACCGAAGGCTGAGTTTAGGGGCGGGCCTGCCCGAGGCGAGCCTCGAAGGACGCACCCCCTTGCCGACCTCCACACAAAAGGACACAGCATGACGCTTTTTCGAACCGTCGAGCCGGCGGGCGAGCCGGTGACGCTTGCCGATGTGAAGGTGCATCTGCGGATCGCGCACGACAGCGAGGATGCGCTGTTCCAGGGATTGATCCGCGCGGCGCGCGAGGATCTGGAGCGGGCGACCGGCATGGCGCTGATCGACCAGGGCTGGCGGCTGGCGCTGGATGCCTGGCCGAGCCAGGGCTGCGCGCTGCTCTCAGTGCACCCGGTGCGGGAGGTGCTGTCGGTGACGGCCTTCGGCACGGAGGGCGAGGCTTCCCTCGTCGATCCGGCCGACTACCAGCTCGACACGCTGTCGAGGCCCGCCAGGCTGCATTTCGAGACGCGGCCTGAGCCGCTGCGCATCTTCAATGGGATCGAGATCGATTTTTCGGCCGGCTACGGCGAGGCAGGCACTGACGTGCCCGACCTCTTGAAGAGGGCGATCCTGCTGCTCGTGGGGCATTGGTATGAATTTCGCGCACATTTCGAACCGGCGGAGCAGCCGGTCTCCTATCCAGCCGCCTATGACCGCATCGTTGCCTCCTATCGCTCCAGGAGACTGTGATGCGGACGCTGTTCCTCGATCCGGGATCGCTGCGAGCCGAGCTTGCGCTGCAGGCGGCGACGCCTGTTGCGGATGGGCTCGGCGGGCATGCGGAGGACTGGGCGGAGGTCGCGACTGTCTTTGCCAGGATCGAGCCGGTTTCGGCGACGAGCCGTTTCGGCCCGGACCAGATAGTGGAGAGCGTGACGCACCGCGTGACGCTGCGCTGGCGGAGTGGCGTCGCCGCCGGCATGCG
Organism: Pseudomonadota bacterium; assembly: GCA_023428515.1. The sequence goes on from JAEYXI010000362.1 coordinate 2,677, forward strand.
CTTCGCCAGGCAGGCAAGAATTTTCGACATAGTGACCGTGCACGATCCGGACGACACCGGCCGATATCTCGTCTGTCGCGTCAGGGAGACTGGCTCATGAAGATAGCGATGAAGCTGACGCTCGACGGGATGATCCGCGCCCTGCGCATGAGGGCGCACGAGTTGGGCGACGTGGATTATGATGAGGCCGAGCGCCGCGCGACACTGCGCAACGAAAAGGCCTTAACGCTACTTGCGCAGGAAGCGCGGCGATATGCGCTGGAGGCTGGCGATGAGTTCGGCCGCTGAGCTGCAGAAATCGATCTTCGAGGCGCTGGGGGCAAATGCCGCTCTGGCCGCCCTGGTCGGTGCGCGGATCCATGACCATGCGCCGGCCAACGTCGCCTTTCCCTACATCACCTTCGGGCGAACCAGCACCTACGACTGGAGCACGGGAACGGAGAGCGGCAGCGAGCAGCTTTTCACGCTGCATGTCTGGTCGAAGGGCAAGGGCAAGAAGGAAGCGCTCGAGATCATGGAGCTTGCCCGCGAGGCGTTGCACGACGGAGCGCTGGAGCTGGACGGGCATCGCCTCGTCAATTTGCGGCTGGAGTTTTCGGAAGCGCGGTATGACGACCGCAACGAGGCGCATCATGGGCTGCTCAGGTTCAGGGCAATAACCGAACCTGCTGCCTAGACATTCAGTATTCATTCCGCCGGCTCGCTTTACCCGCCGACCTTCCGAGGCGAGGTGTATCGGCGAGGCGCATCGCAGCCGCGCGTAACCGCGGCATTCCAGAACTGGCGCCATCGCCGGCCATGCCTCGTCCTGGCGGGCAGGCGGGCGTGTGAGCCGGTGGGGTGGACAGCCAAACATTGAGGAGACCGAAAGATGGTCGCACAGAAGGGCAAGGACCTTCTTCTGAAGATCGACAATGGCGGCAGCTTCGTGACCGTCGCCGGGCTGCGTTCGAAACGCATCGCCTTCAACAGCGAGACGGTGGATATCACCGATCAGGATTCGGCCGGGCGCTGGCGGGAGCTGCTGGCAGGCAGCGGCGTGCAGCGTGCGGCGGTCAGCGGCTCGGGCATCTTCAAGGACGCCCAGTCGGATGCGTTGATGCGCGAGCGCTTCTTCGCCGGGGAGATCGTGGGCTGGCAGCTCGCGGTGCCTGACTTCGGCACGGTCGAGGGATCGTTCCAGATAACGGCGCTCGAATATACGGGCAGCCATGACGGCGAGGTGACGTTTGAAGTGGCGCTGGAATCGGCCGGGCCGGTGAGCTTTGCGGTGGCGGCATGACGGCGAACAGGCGACGCGGCGAGATCGACGCCGAGTTGGATGGCAGGCCGTACCGGCTCTGCCTGACGCTGGGCGCACTGGCCGAGCTGGAAGCGGCCTATGCTGCCGACGATCTCGGCGCTCTGGTCGAGCGTTTTTCGCGCGGGCGGCTGTCGGCGCTGGATATGATCCGGGTGATCGGCGCGGGGTTGCGCGGGGCGGGAAACGATGTGTCGGACGATGATGTCAGGGCAATGCGTTCGGATGCCGGCGCGGCGGGATTTGCGGCTGTCGTCAGCGATCTCTTGACAACGACGTTCGGGACGGCGGGGGCCGAAGCGCCAAACCCCTGAATGCCGCGGCAGGCAGTGTAAACGAATTCCCGTGGGACAGCGTCATGGCCATGGGCTTCGGCCTGCTGCGGCTTTCGCCAAGAGAATTCTGGTCGATGACGCCGCGCGAGATGGAACGCGCGATGAGCGTGCTGCCGGGGACTAGGACCGGCGCACCGGGGCGGGGGGATCTGACCGAACTTATGAAGAGATTCCCCGACCGGGCACCGAGCTTGTCGCGGCCACCCCACCCCTAACCCGTCCCCACAGGGGGGAGGGGGACTTCTCGGAGGAACGACATGGCTGAGGACGTCACCGTCAGGATCAATGCGGATACGCAGCCGTTCCAGGATGCACTGCAGAACTTGGAAAGGCTGTCAGCGAGTTTTGGGTCGCAGCTTTCGGGATCGTTGAAGAGCGCGGCGGTCAGCGGCAGGGATCTTGACGACATACTGCGCAGGATCGGGCTGAACCTTGCGGGGCTCGCGCTGGAGCAGGGGCTGAAGCCGCTGCAGACGCTGGCCGGCGGACTGTTCTCCAGCCTGTTCGGCGGACTGGCGGGCTTGATGCCGTTCGCCAAGGGCGGCGTGCCGGGACATGTCGTGCCTTTCGCCGGTGGCGGCGTGGTGTCCGCGCCGAGCTATTTTCCTCTTGGCAGGAATGTCGGGATGATGGGCGAGGCGGGGGCTGAAGCGATCTTGCCGCTGCAGCGCGCGGCGGACGGTCGGCTGGGCGTCGCGGCGAGTGGCGGAGGCGGCAGCGTGAACGTGGTGTTCAACGTGACGACGCCCGATGCTTCTTCGTTCCGCAAGTCGGAGGCGCAGGTGACCGGCATGCTGGCGAGGGCGGTGTCGAGAGGCGCGAGGACATTTTAGGAGCAAGAATGTCGGAACTTTCGAGTTTTCACGACGTGCGGTTTCCGCTGGGGGTCTCGTTCGGGGCAACCGGCGGGCCGGAAAGGCGCAACGAGATCGTGTCGCTGACGTCGGGGCGGGAGAAGCGCAATGCGCGCTTCTCGCAATCGCGCCGGCACTATGATGCCGGGACGGGTGTGCGCTCGCTGTCGGATTTGCACGATGTGCTTGCCTTCTTCGAGGCGCGGCGGGGATCGCTGCATGCGTTTCGCTTCCGTGATCCGTTCGACATGAAATCGTGCCGGCCCGACGAAACGGTTTCGGCAGAGGACCAGGTGGTTGGAACGGGTGACGGGGAGAGGGTGCGCTTCGCGCTGGTGAAGACCTATGGCGAGGGCGAAGACGCGTATCAAAGATTGATCGCGCGGCCGGCAGTCGAGACGCTGAGCGTGGCGGTTGATGGCGTGGAGAAGTTGTCGCCAGAGGACTGGAGTTTTGATTTCGCGACGGGCGAGGTGGTGTTTGCGCCGGGTAGTATGCCTGGGGCCGGAGAAGCGGTCACGGCGGGGTATGAATTCGATGTTCCGGTGCGCTTCGATACGGAACGCATCTCGATCAGCCTGACCGCCTTCAAGGCCGGGCAGATACCTTCCATTCCGCTGATCGAGGTGCGGCTTTGAGCGCCTGGCCGGAGACTCTGGCCGTGCACCTCTCGCGCGAGGTGACGACGGTTTGCCATTGCTGGCGGCTGACGCGCCGCGACGGCGATGTGGCGGGTTATACCGATCACGACCGGCCGCTGGCCATCGGCGCGATCCTCTATGCGCCGCAGACGGGGCTCGCCGCCAGCGAGGCGCGCGACACGCTGGGGCTGGCGGTGGATACGGTCGATGTCGAGGGGGCGCTGTCGTCCGACGACATCAGCGAGGAGGACATCGCCGCCGGGCTCTATGACGGGGCGACGGTCGAGACGTTTCTCGTCAACTGGCGGCAGCCGGCCGACTTCGTGCTGTTGCGCAAGGCGACCATCGGGAAGATCACGAGGACCGACGGGCGTTTTGTCGCCGAGCTCGAGAGCTTGGCGCATTCGTTGGACAGGCCGAGCGGGCGTTATGTGAGCCGAAGCTGCGACGCCGAGCTTGGCGATGCGCGCTGCGGTTTCGTTACAGACAATCCGGATTTCACCGGGGCGGGGACGGTGGAGGCCTTCGAGACACCGTCGACGCTGGTGGTGGCCGGGCTGGATGGTTTCGTGGCGGGCTGGTTCACGCATGGCGTGCTGACCTGGACGGCGGGTGAGAACACCGGGCGAAGCGAGCGCGTCGAGGAGCATCGCAAGGATGCTGCGGGGACAACGCTGGTGCTGCGTCCGAGGGCGGGGCTGAACGTGGCGAGAGGCGACACGTTTTCGGTGGTTGCTGGCTGCGACAAGAAGTTTTCGACATGCAAGGCGAAGTTCGCCAATGCGCTGAGTTTTCGGGGCTTTCCGCATCTGCCGGGCAATGATGCGGCCTATGGCTATGTGGTGGATGGAGGGCGGTTCGACGGCGGGCCGGTCGTGCCGTGAGCAAGCAGCAGAAGTCCCCCTCTCCGTCCGCTTCGCGGCTACCTCTCTTCCACGCCGTGGGGGCGAGGAACCCAGGTCCTGAAGCGCCACGAACGGGCGAGGAGATCTGCAATCGGGTGGTAGCCGAGGCGCTGTCATGGGTGGGTACGCCCTACCGGCACCAGGGACGGCTGAAGGGGATCGGCTGCGATTGCCTTGGGCTGGTGCTGGGCGTGTGGCGTGCGGTCTATGGCGCTGCGCTTGAGCAGCCGGGGCCTTATGCGCCTGACTGGGCGGAAGCCGGCGGCGAGGAGAGATTGATTGCCGGCATGCGACGGCATTTCATTGAGAAATCTCAGGCCGAGATGGCGGCGGGCGATGTGCTTGTGTTCCGCTGGCGGCCGCATCTGCCGGCCAAGCATGCCGGGATACTGATCGAATACGACCGTTTCGTGCATGCTTACGAGGGCATGGCGGTATCGGCGTCGGCGCTGGTGCCGCAATGGCGGCGGCGCGTCGCTGCCGTCTTCGCCTTTCCTGAAACACTCTGAGGAAGCCGCATGGCAACCATTCTGCTGCAGGCTGCGGGCGCCGCGATCGGCGGGCTGCTGGGTCCGATCGGTAGCGCGATCGGTGCGGCCGCGGGCGCGCTTGCCGGCTATACGATCGACCAGGCGCTGATCAACGGGACGCGGCGCATCGAGGGGCCGCGGCTGTCGGGCGCGCGGCCGTTCACCGCCGAGGAAGGCGCGGCGATCCCGCGGGTCTACGGCACGGCGCGCCTCGGCGGGATCATGATCTGGGCGACTCGTTTCGAGGAGAGGCGCACGACGCGGCGCGAGGGCGGCAAGACCGGGCCGAAGATCACCGAGTACAATTATTTCGCCAACGTCGCATTTGCGCTCTGCGAGGGCGAAGTCGCGGGCATCAGGCGCGTCTGGGCGGACGGGCGCGAGGTCGACCGCGAGAGGATCGAGCTGCGCGTCCATCGCGGCACGGAAGCGCAGGCTGTCGATCCGCTGGTGTCGGCGAAGCAGGGCGCGGACAATGCGCCGGCCTATCGCGGCACCGCCTATGTGGTGATCGAGCGCTTCGCGCTGGCCGACTACGGCAACCGCATCCCGCAGTTCCAGTTCGAGGTGCTGAGGCCGGTCGGCGAATTGCCGAAGCGGATCCGCGCGGTGTCGCTGATCCCCGGCGCGACGGAATACGGGCTGTCGCCGTCGCTGGTGACCAGGCAGCACAGGCGAGGCGAGACGGAGGCGGTGAACCGCCACACGCTGCTCGAGGGCAGCGACCTCACGGCCTCGCTCGACGAGTTGCAGATGCTCTGCCCCAACCTCGAGCATGTCGCGCTTGTCGTCTCGTGGTTCGGCGACGATCTCCGAGCAGGGCATTGCCGCATACGCCCGGCGGTGACGACGGCGAACGGCTCGGGATTCTCGCGCACTTGGACGGTGTCAGGCGTTTCTCGCGGCTCGGCGATGGTCGTCTCGACGCATGATGGCGGGGCGGCCTATGGCGGCACGCCGTCCGACAGGAGCGTGATGGACGCGATCGCCGAGATCAAAGCGCGCGGGCTGAAGGTGACGCTCTATCCGTTCGTGATGATGGACGTGCCTGAGAACAACGAGTTGCCCGATCCCTACGGCAATGCGAGCCAGCCGGCCTATCCGTGGCGCGGGCGTATCACCTGCGATCCGGCGCCGCTGATGCCCGAGACGGCCGACCGCAGCGCAGCCGCGCGAGAACAGGTCGAGGATTTTTGCGGCAACGCGCTGCCCGGCCAATTTTCGGCGTCGGCGAACACGATCAATTTTTCCGGCCCGTCCGGCGACTGGGGATTCCGGCGCTTCGTGCTGCACCATGCAAAGCTCGCGCAAGCCGCGGGTGGCGTCGACGCCTTCCTTGTTGGCAGCGAGCTGCGCGGGCTGACCACGCTGCGCGACGAGGATGATGCGTTTCCCTTTGTCGAGGCGCTCTGCACGCTGGCCGGTGAAGTGAGGACGATACTCGGCTCGGCGACCAAGATCACCTACGGTGCGGACTGGAGCGAATATTTCGGGCATCATCCACTGGACGGCACCGGCAACGTCTATTTCCACCTCGATCCGCTGTGGGCGCATCCTGCGATCGATGCGGTCGGCATCGACAATTACATGCCGCTGTCCGACTGGCGCGACGCGGACCATGCGGCGGGCAATCCGGATGGGTTCGCCGGGCCATACGATCCGGCCGGGCTGCGCGGCGGAATAGCCGGCGGCGAGGGGTTCGACTGGTATTATCCGACCTTCGAGGCGAGGCGGTTGCGTGAGCGCGTGGAGGTCACCGACGGTGCGTTCGGCAAGCCGTGGGTGTTTCGCGCAAAAGACCTCAAGAGCTGGTGGTCGGAGCAGCATTACAAC
>JAEYXI010000207.1 GCA_023428515.1 Pseudomonadota bacterium
GGACGCGGGCGTTGTATTCATCGAGCCAGTGCATCTCGTCGCGGGTGAGGAGACTGGTTCGCAGCATGCGCTTGTCGAACGGCGCGAGCGTAAGCGTCTCGAAGCCATGCATCGGAATGTCGCCGTCGGGCAATTCCTCCGCCGGCGTGACGATGATAAGATTTTCCAGACGGATGCCATAACTGCCCGGCTTGTAGTAGCCTGGCTCGTTGGAAAGGATCATCCCGGCAAGCAGCTTTTCGGTGCCCGTCTTGGCAAGCCGCTGTGGTCCTTCATGCACCGAAAGATACGAGCCGACGCCGTGGCCGGTGCCATGCGCGTAGTCCAGGCCCGCCTTCCAGAGCGCCAACCTGGCCACCGCATCGATATCGGACCCGCGAGTGCCCGCCGGAAAGCGCAGCATCGAGATCTGGACCATGCCTTTCAGCACCAGCGTGTAGCGCGTCCGCATCTCGTCGGTCGGCCGCCCGATCGGCACGGTGCGGGTGATGTCGGTGGTCCCGTCCTGGTACTGCGCGCCGGAATCGAGGAGGAACAATTCGCCGTCCTTGAGGGGCAGATTGGTGGCCGTCGATACGCGATAATGCATGATCGCGCCGTTGGGGCCGGCGCCTGCGATGGTGGCGAAGGAGACGTCGCGCAGCGGCATCTGCGTATCCTCGCCGGTGACGCGCCGCATCTCCTCGAGCCTGGTCACGACGGCGATCTCGTCCAACGTGTTCGGCTGTTGCGCATCCAGCCAGCAGAGTAGTTTTGCGACCGCCGCGCCGTCGCGACGGTGCGCGGCGCGCGAGCCGGCGATCTCGGCGCTGTTCTTGGTGGCGCGAGGGATGCGGGCGGGATCCTGGGCTTCGACGATCGTGCCACCGTTCTCTGTGACCAGAGCGCGCAGCCTGTCGGCTGCCAGTGCAGGATCGAGCGCGATCCTCGCGCCGTTTTTTGCAAGAGAGACGATTTCGGCTTCCAGCGCGGAGGGAGCGCGCAGCTCGGCGAGTTGGGTCAGATAGGCTTCGGTCCGGATAGGCAGCTTGCGCTTGTCCATGAAGAGAAGCGGCGGCCCCTCCGCCGCAAGCACGGCGAAGCCGAGCGCCAGCGGAGTATGCGGCACGTCGACGCCGCGTATGTTGAAGGTCCAGGCGAGCGAGGACGGATCGGTCAGCACCGCATGGGTTGCGCCTTCCTTGGCGATTGCCGCGGCGAGCCGCGAAAGCTTGTCCTTGGCGAGTTCCCCGGCGAATTCGATAGGATGAATCTCGACCGGCGCGAGGGGCGGCTTCGGCTGGTCGGTCCAGAGCTTGTCGATCGGATTTTCATCGACCGATACAAGCTCCGCGCCGGATTTTTTCGCAGCCTCCGTCAGCGCCTTGACCTCGCCGATCGTATGCAGCCACGGATCGAAGCCGATACGCGCGCCCTTGCCGAGATTGGCCTTGATCCATTTCGGCGGCGGATTGTCGACCAGGCTTTCGAAAGCGAATATTTCGGGGTCGGCTTGGTCGCGTACCTGAAGCGTGTAGCGGCCGTCGACGAAGATTACTGCGCGGCTGGCGAGCACGATGGCGACGCCGGCCGAGCCGGAGAATCCAGTCAGCCACTTCAGGCGTTCCGAGCGTGCCGGCACATATTCGCCCTGGTGCTCGTCGGCGCGAGGGATGATGAAACCGTCAAGGTCGTTGGCGGCGAGCCATTCGCGTAGCCGGGCCACGCGCTCGCGACCCAATGTCGGATCGTTCACCTCATCGAAACTCTGGAACATCGCACCGGCTTTCCGCATCAAATTGGGCAGAACCTAACCGTCCGTCGATGTCGTTGCAACGCGCCGCGCTTGGGCCAAGCGGGACGATTCATGCGCAAACGGATGGCAGACATGCAATGTCGGCGCTGTTCGACGGGCAGCAGAATAACTATTTTCACGCCGTGGAGGAATTGCGATTTCGTTCCGAAAAGGAGAACGACTGTGACTACCACCAGCAAGAGCGGATTTTTCCGCGGTGTCCTCGATGCCCTCATTGAAGCACGTCAGCGCGAAGCCAGCCGTTATGTGAGCGGCGTGCTGCTCGCCCTTGACGACGAGACCCTTCGCGCTCACGGCTACAGCCGGGCCGAGTTGAGCAAGCGTTCGAATTCGGCTCGGTTCTATCTCTGATATCCTCAGCGCTTCAGATGGATCGTTACCCATTCGCCGCGCGTCAGCGTGCGGACGTGGCGAAGGTTTTGGCCGACATAGGCGGAGAGCACGGCATTGCGCTGGCGCTCGAGGATTCCTGACAGGATGAGCGAGCCGCCGAGCCTGACCGAGCGGGCCATTTCCGGCGCGAGCCGCATCAGCGGCCGCGCGAGGATGTTGGCAACGATGAGATCAAACGGTGCGCGTGCCTTGAAGATCGGGTCGGCGAAGCCCGGCGCCGTGCGTGTCTCCACATAAGCCGAGGCCCGGTTCAGCCTGACATTCTGCGCGGCGACCCGCGTCGCCACGGGGTCGATATCGGTCGCCAGAACCGGAATGCGCGCGAGTTTTGCAATCGCTATTGCCAATACCGCGCTGCCGGTGCCGAGGTCGAGCGCGTTCCTTGGATGTTCGCGCCGCACGACCATGTCGATCATTTCGAGGCAGCCCGAGGTGGTGCCGTGATGGCCGGTGCCGAAGGCAAGCCCCGCCTCGATCTCGATCGGGAGGTCGCCGATGCGCCGCTTGTTACGGTCGTGCGAGCCGTGGACAAGGAAGCGCCCGGCCCGGACGGGCTGCAGCCCTTCGAGCGATTTGGCGACCCAGTCTATCTCTGGGAGAATCTCGCGGCCGATCTTGGCGTCAATTCCTATGCCATCCATGATGGATCGCAGCCGATGTTCGATCCCGTCGACATCGTCGAGAGCGTAGAGCGAGATCTCCTTGATGCCGTTGGCCTCATCAAGGTCAAAGAGGGAGAGCGGCAGCCCGTCCTCCTCGAAAGCGGCCTCCAGCGCGAGGAAAAGCCGCTCGGCGCCGGCACTGTCCGTGGCGACGTGTAGGCGCGTTTGCGGCATGGTCAGCCTTCGGCCGCGAGGCGCTTCAGCTTGGCGAGCGCGGTTTCGGGATTTTCCTCGTAGGCGATAGTGCCGAAGAAAGCGCCGTTGCTGTCCAACAGGATGACTGAGGCGGTGTGGTCCATCGTGTAGTCGCCGCCTTCGAGATCGACCTTGCGCCAGTAGATGCCGAAATCCTTGGCCATGGCATGGACCTTCTCCGGCTCGCCGGTAATGCCGGTGATGCGGTCGGAAACGTTGCTGACATAGGTGTTCATGATCTCGGCGGTGTCGCGCTCGGGATCGACGGATACAAAATAGGCACGCAGATCCTTGCCCTCGTCGCCGAGCTGCTTCAGCCAGCCGTCCAGCTCGAACAGCGTCGTCGGGCAGACTTCCGGGCAGTGGGTGAAGCCGAAGAACACTGCGCTTGGATGGCCGCGGAAGGCGGCTTCGGTGATCGGCGCGCCTTTCTGGTCGACGAGTGTGAAGGGAGCGCCATAGGCCTCGCCGCCGGCCGACCTGCGATACCAGTCGAAGGTCAGGAAGCCGACGCCGGCGGCCATCAGGACGAGAATGCCGACGAGAATGCTGCGCATCATGACTGGAGGTGTCCGGTTGTCCCTGTCTGCGACTTCAAAAGCACCAGGCGAGCCCAGCTTCGACAGTCGCCATGAAGATGCCGGCGCCCTTGTCGATCCACGAAGCGAAGGCGAGCCCGGTGGCTGCAGCGAGCAGCGTGACGCCGAGGGCGATCTTCGCCATGGTCGCGACAGGCATATGCGAAAGCAGCTTCATCGGCCTGATATAGCGTTTCACGAGGGTACGAAAAAGAGCCATGATGCCGCGTGTCGGCGCCAAGCCTTGCAAGACGGCGGCTAAGCGCCCAAGTCAGAGCCGAACGGTTCAGGAGCTTTCGATGCGGTACAAATCCCTTTCGGTGGTCGCAGCTATCGGGTTTGCGGCGGTGGTTCCGGCTGCTGCCCAGCAGGTTGGAGAGGTCGGCGTAGACTGGCTCGGCAACGACATCATCGTCGAGGCCGTGAAGGACCCGAAGGTCGAAGGCGTGACCTGCCACGTCTCCTATTTCGACCGCGGCGTCATCGACCGGCTGCAGAAGGGCAACTGGTTCGAAGATCCATCGGACACGGCGATCTCCTGCCAGCAGACCGGGCCGATCAAGATCGGCGACATAGACCTGGGCGAAGGCGGCGAGGAAATCTTCAAGCAAGGCATCAGCCTGATCTGGAAGGAGCAGGTGGTGAACCGCATCTACGACAAAGCGAACGACACGCTGATATACCTCGCGCATTCGCGCCAGGTGCAGGACGGGTCGGCCAAGATGTCGATGACGACCGTGCCGCTGTTCGGCCAGCAGGTGGTCTGGGAGAAGGGCAAGCCCGAGTAGCTTGCCGGCGGGCGGCGGGCGGCGTAAAGCCCGGCAATGGACAGACCCGAAGAGCTGCGTTTCAAGGATCCGGAGCCGCGCATCCACTCGACGGCTGAGCTGAAGGGCTGCCGCCTCGGGCGCTATGCGGCGATCGGCGAGCGCGTCATCCTGCGTGAGGTGACGGTCGGCGACTTCACCTATTTCGAGCGCAATGCCGAGGCGATCTACACCGAGATCGGCAAGTTCTGCTCGATCGCCGCGAACACCCGCATCAATGCGCTGGAGCATCCGATCGAGCGCATCACGCAGCACAAGGTCAGCTACCGTCCCAATGAATATTTCCGCTGGCTGGGCGTCGACGGCGACTTCAAGGCACGGCGGCAGGGGAAGCGCGTGCGCATCGGACATGATGTGTGGATCGGCCACGGCGCGGTCGTGCTGCCCGGCGTGTCGATCGGCAACGGCGCGGTGATCGGCGCCAACGCGGTCGTCACCCGCGACGTCGACGCCTATGAGATCATGGCTGGCGCACCGGCGAGGCGGCTCAGGCAGCGCTTCCCGCCTGAAATCTCCGAGCGCATCGAGGCGATGGCCTGGTGGGACTGGCCGGTGGCGAAGCTCGCCGACGCGATCCCCGACATGCAGGCGCTGTCCATCCAAGATTTCCTCGAGCGCTGGTCCGGCGATTGATCTAGCCCTTCATGAAGTCCTGGAACGCCTGGCCGTAGTCCGGATGCCAGCGCGACAGGGCAGGGCGGTTCTCGATGACGTCGCCTATCGCCCACGCCATGCGGCGCTCATCGGTGCGGCGCTCGGTCTCGTTGTCGGGGCAGAGGATGTAGAAGTCGCCGCGACCGAGCGATTCCAGCATGAACTCGACCACCTGCTCGCCCGTCCACGCGCCCGGCGCCTTCTCCGTCGTGCCCCCGCTCATGCCGGTAAAGGTGAAGCCGGGGATCAGGAGATGCGCAGAGATATTCGCGCCCGGCTCGTTGCGCAGCGCGTGTGCCAGTCCTTCGGTATAGGTCTTCAGCGCGGATTTGGAGGCGTTGTAGGCAAGGTTGCCGGGCGGCGTGGTGATGCCCTGCTTGGAGCCGGTGTTGACGATGATGGCCGGCTTGTCCTGCTTGAGCATGCGTTCGGCGAAGGCCTGCACGCCGTGCACGACGCCCCAGAAATTGATGTCGATCAATTTTTTCCAGGCGTCGAGGTTTTCCCAGGGCTTGCCGGGATTGTTGCCGACGCCGGCATTGTTCATCAGGAACGACACTTCGCCGAATTTTTCAAAAGCCTTGTCTGCCAGCGCTTTGAGGTCTTCGGGTTTGGCGACGTCGCAGGCGACGGCCAGTACCTTGTCGGCGCTGCCGGCAGCCTCGCCGACGGATTTCGCAGCCTCATCGAGCGCCGCGCCGGCACGATCGGCGATCACGACGTTCATGCCCGATGCCGCGAGACGTTTCGCAGCCGCGAGGCCTATGCCGCCCGCGCCTCCGGTGATGACGGCCGTGCGGCCGGCGGCGATGGCGGGGATTACGGTTGTGTCGGCGGTCATGTCTTTTCTC
>JAEYXI010000381.1 GCA_023428515.1 Pseudomonadota bacterium
GATCGCCCACGCCAAGGACGTCAAGCGTTCGGGCGACGACAAGAGCGAGAAGCACGCCGACATCGGCGACGATGACGCGCTCGAGAGCCACACCTTCGGCCGCGTCGGCGAGTTCGAGCTGCCCGCGCCCGGCCTCGGCTCCCTCAACTATGATCTCTACCTCATGCGGCTCAGCGAGAAGCACCCGAACATCGAGGTGATCATCGAGCATCTGTCGGAAGACGACGTGCCGCGCGCGAAAAAATTCCTCCACGGCAAGTTCCGCGAGAACGGGCTCTGAGCGCGGACTGATGACTGCAGTGGCAAAGCCGAACAACTGGGCGAAAGTGGCCTTCAGCCAGCGCGAGGCATCCGTCGCGCTGATGATCCTAGCGCTCGTCATCTTTCTTGGCTTTGCCAATGAATTCTTCCTGACGCCCCGCAATCTTCTCAATGTGGGGCGTCAGGCCTCGGTCGTGGCGATCGTCGCGCTCGGCCAGGCACTCGTCATCATCGCGCGCGGCCTCGACCTTTCGGTCGGCTCCGTGCTCGGCCTGTCGGCCGTCGTGTCCGCCTATGTCGCGCAGGCGACCGGCATCCAGTCACTGGCCCTGCTCGCCGGCCTCGGCACCGGCGCAGCGGTCGGCCTTGTCAACGGCGGCCTGTTCACCAGGCTGAACATCAACCCCTTCATCGCCACGCTTGGCACGCTGTCGATCGCACGCGGACTGGCGCTGCTCATCACCGGCGGCATACCCATTCCGTTCAACACGGACTTTTCCAATTTCCTCGGCGCCGGCCGCATCTTTACCGTGCCCGTCTCGCTTATCCTCATGCTGCTTCTGGCGGTGGCGTTCCACGTCTTCGCCTCGCGCACGCGCATCGGACGCAACATCTACGCCATCGGCGACAGCCCGACAGCCGCACGGCTTGCCGGCATCAACGTCGAGGGCACGCGACTGCTGGTGTTCATCCTGTGCGGCATGCTGGCCGGCCTCGGCGGCATGATCCTCGGCGGCAACCTCGCCAGCGCCAATCCGGATCTCGGGCGCGGCTACGAACTCGACGTCATCGCGGCGGTCATCCTGGGCGGCACGGCGCTATCGGGCGGCCGCGGCTCGATCCTCGGCGTCGTGCTCGGCGCATTGCTGATGGCGCTACTCAGCAATGCATTCGTGCTGCTTGGAATGTCTGCCCACTGGCAGGTCGTCTCCAAGGGGCTCGTCATCATCTTCGCGGTCGGCATCGACGGTATCCGCCGCGGACGGGAAGACTGAAACAGGAAGGAGAAAAGAGATGCTTACGAGAAGATTTCTGCTGGCCGCCGCCGCAGTGGTTGGCCTCACCGCCGGAACGATGACCGTGACCGCAGCCGAGCTGCCCGAGGGCGGCACGGTCGAGGCGGTGGAGAACACCAAGGGACCGCTGAAGATCGCGTTCCTGTCGTTCCAGAACAACCCGTTCTGGATCCCGGTGACGGAGGGCGCCAAGGCGGCCGCCGAATACCTCAAGGACAAGAACGTGCAGGTCGATTACGTCGATCTCGGCGACAGCCTGAACGCGGAAGCCGTGATCGCCGGCATCGAGAGCGCGGTCGCGCAGAACTACAACGGCATCGTCACCGTGCCGATCTTCGACGGCACCGAGCGCGCCATCAACGAGGCGGTGGACGCGGGCGTGCCGGTCTTCAACATCGTCGCCGAAGGCTCGGTCGAGTCGAAGCGGCTGGCCTTCATCGGCCAGGACGCGACGGCGGCCGGCCAGCAGCTCGGCGAGTTCATCGCCAAGAAGCTCGACGGCAAGGGCAAGGTCGGCGTCATCACCGGCTATTTCGGCGCGGTGCAGCACACCAACCGCATGAACGGCGCGGTCGAATACCTGAAGGCGAATGCGCCGGAGATCGAGATCCTCGGTCCGTTCGAGAACCAGGACAAGGCCGAGAGCGCATATTCGATCGTCCAGGACATGTACACGGCCAACCCCGATCTCGCGTTGGTCTATGTCACGGCGGGGGGCCCGTTCGGCGCAGCCAAGGCAGTCAAGGATCTCGGCCTGACAGGCAAGGTCGGCGTCGTCGGCTTCGACCATACGCCGGACAACATGGAGTACATCAAGACCGGCGAGATGTACGCGCTGATCGACCAGGCGCCCTTCCAGCAGGCCTTCGATTCCACCGTGACGCTCTACAACTACCTCGTCGACGGCAAGGCGCCGGAGAAGGTGATCACCGTCAAGGGCAACATCGTGACGCCCGAAGGCGCCAACTAAGGGAAAGCACTGCGCCGCGGGATCGCCTGCGGCGCAGTCGGGAAACAGCATGACCGCGCCCATCGTCGAAATCACCGGCATCCGAAAGAGCTTCGCCGACGTGCCCGTTCTGCACGGCGTCGATCTCAGGATCATGCCCGGCGAGATCATCGGCCTTGTCGGCGAGAACGGCGCCGGCAAGTCGACGTTGATGAACATCATCGCCGGCAAGCTGAAGCCGACCTCCGGCACGATCGCCTTCGACGGCCAGCCGGTCGAGCTCGACTCGATCCGGCAGGGCCAGGAACTGGGCGTGCGCTTCGTCCACCAGGAGCTGTCGACGACGGGGGCGCTCAGCGTCGCGGAGAACATCTTCCTCGGCCGCTATCTCGCCAACCGGGCCGGCTTCATCGATCGCCGCAAGCTCAACGCCGAGGCGCGCAAGGTGCTTGAGCGCGTCGGGCTTGGTCACATCGATCCGCGCACGCCGCTCGGCGCGCTGCGCAGCGGCGAGCAGCAGCTCGTCGAGCTTGCCAAGGCGATCGCCGAGGAGCCGCGCCTCTTGATCCTCGACGAGCCAACATCCTCGCTGACGCCCGCCGAGGGCAAGCGCCTCTTCGAACTGGCGCACGAACTGGCCGGCCGCGGCGTCGGCATGATCTTCATCACCCACCGCCTGGAAGAGGCGCTGGAGCATTGCGACCGCATCGTCGTGCTGCGCGACGGCCGGCTGATCACCGACCTTCCGGCGAAGGGCACGACCAAGTCGGACCTGATCCTGCACATGGTCGGCAAGCCGGCGACGTTCGACTACCGCCCGCACGGTGCGATCTCCGACAAGGTCCGGATCAAGGTCGAGAACCTCGCGGATCAGACACATCTCTCGGGCATAGACCTGTCGGCGCGCGGCGGCGAGATCGTCGGCCTGTTCGGGCTGGTTGGCGCGGGGCGCACCGAATTCCTGGAGACGCTCTACGGTTTTCGCGCGGCCCGCTCGGGCACGGTGGAGGTTGACGGCGCGCCGGTCAGGCTGGGCAATGTCACGCATGCCGTCAAGGCGGGGCTGTTCATGCTGCCCGAGGGACGCAAGACGCGCGGCATCCTGCCTACCCACTCGGTGCGCCGCAACATCAGCATCAGTGGCCTGCTCGACTTCACCCGCCTCGGCTTCGTCGACCGGCAGGAAGAGAACGACCGTTCCGGAAGGCTCGCCGATACGCTCAACATCCGCATGGCTGACATCCGCCAGCCGATCACTTCGCTGTCGGGCGGAAACCAGCAGAAGGCGCTGTTTGCCCGCGCGCTGCTGGCGCGTCCGAAAGTGCTGCTGCTCGACGAGCCTACCCACGGCGTCGACGTGGGCGCCAAGGCGGAGATCTACGACATCATCAGCAAGCTGGCGCGCGACGGCACGGCAGTGATCGTCGCTTCGTCCGAGCTGCCCGAGATTCTGGCGATCGCCGATCGCTGCGTCGTCTTCGCGGGCGGGAGGGTCGTGGCCGATCTCGGTCGCGACGAGATGACGGAGGAGAACATCCTGGCCAACGCTTTCGCGATGCAGGCGGCCAATGCCGCGACGGAGGCGCGCCCGCATGGTTGAGCTCTACGGCCAGACCTTCACGCGCCGCCAGGTGGCCGAGCGCTCGGGCATGCTCTCGCAATTCGCCGGGGTGCGCCTGATGACGCTGGGCGACGGCGTCGAGCGCGGCATACGCGTGCTCGAGTTCCGTACAGGTAGCGGGCTGCGCTTCACGCTTCTGGTCGATCGCGCCATGGATATCGGCGATTGTGACTATAAAGGACAGGCGATCGGCTGGCATTCGCCTGCCGGCTTCAGGAATCCTGCCCTGCATGAATACGAAGGCGAGGGCGGGCTTGCCTGGGCAAGGTCATTCTCCGGCCTGCTGGTTACCTGCGGCCTCGACCATATCCTCGGCCCCGCCGAGGTGCCGGCCGACAACTACAACTACCCTGGCAAGTCGAAAGTCAGCCATTCGCTCCATGGCCGCGTCGGCACCATTCCAGCCCGGCTGACCGGGTATGGCGAGACCTGGGAAGGCGATAGCTGCGTCCTGTGGGCCGAGGGCATCGTCCAGCAATCGGCTGTGTTCGGTGAAGACCTGCACATGGTTCGCAGGATCGAGGCCGATCTCGGCGGCAACGAGATCCGCGTCCATGACAGGGTCTTCAATCACGGCTTCGCGCCTACGCCGCACATGTTTTTCTATCATGTGAATGTCGGGCATCCGGTGCTCGACGAAGGCGCGCGCTATCTGGCGCCGATCCGGGACGTGGTCTGGGCGGCGCACGCCGGCGACGCGTATGAAGGGCAGGGCGTCGGCTACAGGACGATGCCGGCGCCGAAGCACCCGTTCCGCGAGCAGGTCTGGCA
>JAEYXI010000211.1 GCA_023428515.1 Pseudomonadota bacterium
GGCTCGCTTCGCTCGCACCTCGGGATGACGGTGCTCTCTGGAATGCAATGGGTGGGAGCGTGTAACAGATGCCGATTGAAACATGGCTGGCCTTCGTCGCCGCCTCGGCGGTGCTGCTGGTGATACCCGGACCGACCATCCTGCTCGTCGTCTCCTACGCGCTCGGCCAGGGGCGCAAGGTCGCCTTCCCGGTCGCGCTCGGCGTGGCGCTGGGCGACTTCACCGCCATGACGCTGTCCATGCTTGGCCTCGGCGCGCTGCTCGCCACTTCGGCGACGCTGTTCACCGTGCTGAAATGGGTGGGCGCGGGCTATCTCATCTGGCTCGGCATCAAGCTCTGGCGCGCCGGCGGCACGGCGAGCTTTGGCGAGGCCCGGCCGGCGGGGTCGGCCTTCGGCATGATGGCCCATGCCTGGGTGGTGACGGCGCTGAACCCCAAGAGCATCACCTTCTTCGTGGCGTTCCTGCCGCAGTTTCTCGATCCCGGCCGGGATTTCCTGACCCAGCTGGTGATCTTCGAGGCGACCTTCCTCACCCTCGCCGCCGCCAATGCCTTCGGCTACGCGCTGCTCGCCGGCCGCCTGCGCGGCGCGGTGCAGAGCACGCGCGTGGTCGCCATCATCAACCGGGTCGGCGGCTCGCTGCTGATCGCGGCGGGCGTCGCCACGCTCGCCTGGCGCAACGCCAAATAGAACGCGGGTCCCATGCTTTCTCGTACCGCCGACAATCTCTACTGGCTCGCCCGCTACATGGAGCGGGCGGACTGCCTTGCGCGCATTCTCGACGTGACCCAGCGCCTCGCCCAGTTGCCGGCCGCCTATGGCGGCTCCACCAATGAGTGGCGCTCCGCTTTGCTCACCGCCGGCTGCGCCGAACAGTACAAGGCGGTGCACGGCGACGAGGTGACGGAGCAGAACGTCATCAACTTCCTCGCCTTCGCGCCGGAAAACCCGTCCTCGATCCGCAACTGCTTCGAGATCGCCCGCACCAATGCGCGCTCGGTGCGCACCGCGCTGACCATGGAGATGTGGGAGACCATCAACTCCTCCTGGCTGGAGCTGAAGCGCTATTCCACCAAGAACATGACGCGCGAGGAGCTGGCGCGCTTCATGTCCTTCGTCAAGGAAACCTCGCTGCGCTTCGACGGCGCCGCCTACCGCACCATGCTGCGCAACGATGCGTTCTGGTTCTCGCGCGTCGGCATGTATGTGGAGCGCGCCGACAACACCGCCCGCATCCTCGACGTGAAATATCACGTGCTGCTGCCGGATTCGGAGCACATTGGCGGCCCGCTCGACTACTTCCAGTGGGCCTCGATCCTGCGCTCGGTCTCCGCGCTGACCTCGTTCCATTGGGTGTATCGCGAGAGCGTGAAGCCCTGGCTGGTGGCCGACCTCTTGATCCTCAACGCGCAGATGCCGCGCTCGCTCACCAGTTGCTACCAGAACATCACGCGCTATCTCGACGATATCGCCGCCTATTACGGGCGGCAGGGCAGCTCGCAGCGGCTGGCGCGCTCGACCCTGACACGGCTCGGCAACAGCCGCATGGAGGATATCTTCCAGACCGGACTGCACGAATACATCGACACCTTCGTGACCGAGAACAACCGCCTCGGCTCCCTCGTCAACGAGCAGTACCTGCTCTGATCCGGCCCGCGTCATGCGTATCCATGTCAACCACGCGACCACCTACACCTACGATCCGCCGGCGAACGGCGCGATCCAGACCCTACGCCTGACGCCGCGCAACCATGACGGCCAGTATGTCGTCGGCTGGCGCATCGACGTGTCGGAGGGCTGCCAGCTGCGCGCCCATCAGGACGCGTTCGGCAACCTCACCCACACCTTCGCGCTGGACGGCCCGATAAAGGAGCTGCGCGTTCTGGTGGAGGGCGAGGTGGAGACGCAGGACACGGCCGGCGTCATCCGTGGCATCAGCGAGCGCTTTCCGCCGTCGCTTTTCCTGCGCCCTACCGACCTCACCCTGCCCGACACCGAGCTCGCCGCCTTCGCGGAGAGCGCCGGCAGGAGCGAGGGCGACCGCATCGCCCGCCTGCACGCGCTCATGGAAGCGATCACCGAGGCGATGGAGTTCGACGCCTATCCGACCCATGTCTCCACCACCGCCGCCGCGGCCTTCAAGCAGAAGCGGGGCGTGTGCCAGGATTTTGCCCATGTGTTCACCGCCTCCGCCCGCCATATCGGCGTGCCGGCCCGCTATGTGAGCGGCTATCTCGTCGGCGACGGGGCCGAGGCGGAGCAGCGCGCGGGCCATCAGGCCGGGCATGCCTGGTCGGAAGCCTATGTCGAGGGGCTCGGCTGGATCGGCTTCGACCCGGTGCTCAGCCAATGCCCGACCGAAGCCTATGTGCGCGTCGCGGTCGGCCTCGACTATCTCGGCGCGGCACCGGTGCGTGGCAACCGCTATGGCGGCGGGGACGAGCAACTGACGGTCGCCCTCAAGGTCGACCAGTCGAGCCGGCAGGTTCAGGGCTAGGCGCCCCGGAGCGCGCACATATCGCCGCCGAGGTTGCCCGGCGGGAAAGCGGCCCGGTATAAGGGCCCGGGGCAGCGCCGCTTCAGCGCCGGCGCGGATGGGGGAAGTGCCTTTCATGACCTATTGTTGCGGGATACTGGTGCGTGACGGCCTCGTCATGATCGCCGATACGAGGACCAATGCCGGCCTCGACAACGTCTCGACCTTCCGCAAGCTCCACGTCTTCGAGGAGCCCGGCCGGCACGTACTGGCGCTCTCCACCGCCGGCAATCTCTCGATCTCGCAGGCGGTGATCAGCACGCTGCAGGAGGGGCTGGAGAATCCGGAGACCGGGGCGAAGGAGACGCTCTCCACCTGCACCAGCATGTTCCGGGCGACCCAGCTCGTCGGGCGCGCCGTACGCCATGTGTACGATCTCTACGGCGCCGCGCTGAAGGAGGCCGATCTGCGCTTCGACGTCTCTTTCCTGTTCGGCGGGCAGGTGAATGGCGGACGCATGCGGCTGTTCATGATCTACGCCGCCGGCAATTTCATCGAGTGCACCAGCGACACGCCGTTCCTGCAGATCGGCGAGCACAAATACGGCAAGCCGGTGCTGGACCGTTCCATCACCTATGACACCGACCTGTACGACGCGCTGAAATCCGGCCTGATCTCGATGGATTCGACCATGCGCTCGAATCTCGGGGTCGGCATGCCGATCGACATTCTCGTGGCGCGCCGCGATGCCGGGCAGGCGGAACTCAATTACCGCATCGAACCCGGCGAGCCCTATTTCCACGATCTGCGCGAGCGCTGGTCCGCGGCGCTGCGGGCGGCACATACATCCATCCCCCGCCCGCCCTACGGGCGCTGACCGCCACCACGCAGAAGGGCCGCCTGCACTCCGGTGCGGGCGGCCCCTTTCATGTCCTCGCCGCCGCGCGGCAGCGTTCGTTCGCTTCGCCGTCAGGTGAGGAGATAGAGAATGATGATGATCGGAATCGGAATACCGATAAGCCACATAAGAATCGCGGGCATCGCACTGTCCTCCGGCGTTGGTGACGTGATGTTCGCCTTGACAACGCCGGAATTGCTTTAGGGTTCCTTGGCAAAACGCCGGGGACCCCGCCGTCTTTGCCAGCTCACTGCACCGACGCCTTGCGGCGGGCCGCTCTTGCCGGCCTCAAAGGTCTCGGCCATCTTGCCTGCCCCTGGGAGGAAAACAATGAACGCCAACCGCATCGCCCTCGTCACCGGCGCCGGCACCGGCATCGGCAAGGCCGCCGCCCTCGCGCTCGGCGAGGCCGGCTTCACCGTCGTGCTCACCGGCCGCCGCGCGGAGCCGCTGGAGCAGGTCGCCGCCGCCATGGACGGCCAGGGCCACGCGATCACGGCGGATGTGTCCGACCCCGCCTCGGTGGCCGCGCTGTTCGAAACCGTCGCCCAGCGCTTCGGCCGGCTCGACGTGCTGTTCAACAATGCCGGCGGCTGGTCGCCCGCCACGCCGATCGAGGAGATACTGCTTTCCGACTGGCAGCATGTGGTGAATGTGAACCTCACCGGCGTGTTCCTGTGCATCCAGCACGCCATGCGGCTGATGAAGGCGCAGGACCCCAAGGGCGGGCGCATCATCAATAACGGCTCGATCTCGGCGCACGCGCCGCGCCCGCTGACCGGGCCCTATACCGCCACCAAGCACGCTGTCACCGGCCTCACCAAGCAGGTGGCGCTGGAAGGGCGGGCGCACAACATCGCCTGCGGCCAGATCGATATCGGCAATGCCGACACCGACATGGCGGTGAAGATGAAGACCGGCATCCTGCAGCCCAACGGCCAGATCATGGTCGAACCGACCTTCGATCCCGTCCATGCCGGCCGCGCGGTCGCGCATATGGCCAGCCTGCCGCTCGACGCCAACATCCTCACCATGACCATCATGGCGAGCGCCGCACCCTTTGTCGGGCGGGGGTGAGCGGGCTCAGAACGCCAGACGGAACCCCGCGGAAACGGTGGTGGACTGGAAGTCCATTCCGGACCCGTCATTGAACGTGTCCAGCAGCGCGCCGGTGGCCATGTCATACATGGATGCGTCGCCGGTGCCGCGAAAATAGGTATCCAGCTCCACGCCGAGATAGAGCCCCGCGCTGGCGCTGAGCGCATAATCCGCCCGCGCCCCGACGGTGAGAAAGGGCAAGGTGCCGATATCGTCCTCAAAGCGCAGCTTGCGGAAGTAGTGGTGGTCGGTGTCGTTGGCGGAGAAGGTCAGCCCGCCCTTCACCAGCGCCGTCAGCGTCCACGCCGCGTGCCGCATCTCCGCCTCGGCGCCGAGGAACAGGCCGGCATAGCGCTGCTGGTAGCCGATGGTCGGCAGGGTCGTGTAATCCAGCTTGGCGGTGTCGCGGAATCCGTTGCGGCTGTAGATGTAGGGACCGTCATTGGCGGTCCACTTGATGTCGGTGTACTTGAACCCGGCCTGCAGAGTGAGGAGCCTCCCCTCGCCGAGGGACAAACGCCGCCCCAGCGCCGCGTCGAGATCGACATAATGGTCGAGCGTGGTCGAGGGATGGGTCGAATAGTGCGTCCAGTCCTGCGCCGCATAGCCGCGCACATAGGGGCCGAGCCAGTCGAAATCGCGCATGTGGCTGCTGCCGGAAAAGCCGAGCTTGCCATTGGCCGAGAACACCACGTTCTCCCACAACTCGACCTTCAGCGCTGCGGTGAGGACCGGCGCCTCGCTCTCCCAGATCAGTCGGCTGATCCTGTTGCCTTCGTCATAGACATATTCGTTGGCAGTGATCCAGCTATAGCCGAACCCGGCACGCAAGGTGATTTGGTCACCGGGCGTCGCCAGCAGCAATTGGTCGGGCAGGATGTACGTTGGGGTATCGGCCGCGGAAGCCGGCCATGCTCCAGCCAACAGAAGGCCCATGCCGGCCAGCCAGCACCGTCCGCTTCGCGCCATAACGATTCCCCCGCCCCATTTCCCTTGAGGAATAGGTGGGAGGAGCGCGACCTGTCCAGCATCCACTAAAGGCTTGTAGCACCTTGGTGTTTTGACGGTCTCAGAACACCGCCAGCGCGCCCTGGAACAGGAACCAGCTGAGTAGGCCCATTACGCCGAAGCTGATCAGCGTCGCCGCCACGCCGGCAAGGATGAACACTCCGTCGCGTTCGACGAGGCCGAGGCCGAGGATCACCACGGCGATGCCGGGCGGCAGGTTGCCGAAGATCGGGATCGGCAGCAGCAGCAGCAGGCCGAGCACCACCACCAGTCCGCCGAGAACGAAGCGGGCGGAGGGCGAGGAGAAATACGGCAGGCGCGGACGGGAATAGCTCTCGAAGCGGCGGACCAGCTTCAGCGAGCCGTGGACGATCTTCTCCAGCAGGCTGCGGGAGATGGTGCGGTTGGCCAGCCAGCGCGGCAGCCACAATTCGTCGCGCCCCAGCAGCATCTGCCCGCCGACGAGGCAGAGCAGGATGCCGCACAGCACGGGCAGGCCGGGCGGCATGGGCAGGCAGTTCGGCAGGCCGAGCAGCAGGATGGACAGGCCGAAGGCGCGGTTGCGCAGCGCATGCACGATCTCGCCCACGCCGATGCGTTCCGCCGAATGGGCGGTGACGATCGCCGAGAGCAATTCCGACGTGCGCGGAGAACGATGATCCACCAGCGTGACCAGCTGCCTGACTTTCCTCGGGCGCCGGACCGACCCCCATTCCTGCGCTCATAGCACGTCACGCGCGGCAAGAAGAGGGCAGGCACGCTCAAAAGAAGGGCAGCCGTCCGGTCTCAGTTCAGTCGGAACTCCCCGTCCACGCGGCGCAGTTCGGCCGGGCCGATGAGCCGCGCATGCGCCACCCGGACGGAATGCAGCGGCCCTTCCAGCTCGCGCGCCCAGAAGTCGAGGAAGCGGTTCAGCTCCGGAAAATGCGGGCACAGATCGTAGCACTGCCAGAGAAAGCTCTGCAGGATGCCGGGATGATCGGGCATCCGGTAGAGGATCTGGGCCGTGGTGAGGCCATAGCCCTCCAGCTGCCGGCGGAAATCGGGCGACACGCGCCCCCCGGCCCCGTCGAACGATGCAACACCACGTGACGCAACTCCATGAACGGTCATGCGGAACCTCCTTTCGTGACAAGGAGGAAGTGTGCGGCGCGCCTCGCCGTCCGGCAAGGTTAAAAATCGCAATAAACGTTCAAAATCAATGCACTAGCAGCATATGCGACGGAGTGCTGACAGGGCGCGTGCAAGAGCGCTGGCACTCTTGTTCCGAGACTGCCAGATTTTTGCCTCCCGCACCTTGCGCCCTCTTTCCGCGGCGCCTAGATGTCGCACGGCGCCGCGCGATACCCCATGCCGTTCGGGCTGGCGGGCGCGGTGGCAGGATCAAACGATCGTTCACGATTGGAGAGAGCCGATGAAGTTCCGTCCCCTGCATGACCGCGTGGTGGTCAAGCGTATCGATGCGGAAGAGAAGACCGCGGGCGGCATCATCATTCCCGACACGGCCAAGGAAAAGCCCTCGCAGGGCGAAGTCGTCGCCGTCGGCCCCGGGGCCCGCGACGAAGCCGGCAAGCTGGTTCCGCTCGATGTGAAGGCGGGCGACCGCGTGCTGTTCGGCAAGTGGTCGGGCACCGAGGTCAAGATCGATGGCGTCGACTACCTGATCATGAAGGAGTCCGACATCCTTGGCGTGCTCGAAGGCGCCGCCGCTTCCAAGAAGGCCGCCTGAGCCAGCCTCTTCACGCTGCTCGCAACGCATCACCGGAGTAAAAGATCATGTCCGCCAAAGAAGTTAAGTTCGCTGGCGACGCGCGCGAGAAGATGCTGCGCGGCGTCGACATCCTCGCCAATGCGGTGAAGGTCACGCTCGGTCCGAAGGGCCGCAACGTCGTGATCGAGAAGAGCTTCGGCGCTCCCCGCATCACCAAGGACGGCGTCACCGTCGCCAAGGAGATCGAGCTCGAGGACAAGTTCGAGAACATGGGCGCCCAGATGGTGCGCGAAGTCGCCTCCAAGTCCGCTGACGCGGCCGGCGACGGCACCACCACCGCCACCGTGCTGGCCCAGGCCATCGTGCGCGAAGGCGCCAAGTCGGTCGCCGCCGGCATGAACCCGATGGACCTCAAGCGCGGTATCGACCTTGCGGTCGAGGCCGTCGTTGCGGACCTGCAGAAGAACTCCAAGAAGGTCACCTCGAACGATGAGATCGCCCAGGTCGGCACTATCTCGGCCAACGGCGACCAGGAGATCGGCAAGTTCCTCTCCGACGCCATGAAGAAGGTCGGCAACGAGGGTGTCATCACCGTCGAGGAAGCCAAGTCGCTCGAGACCGAGCTCGACGTGGTCGAGGGCATGCAGTTCGACCGCGGCTACATCTCGCCCTACTTCGTCACCAACGCCGACAAGATGCGCGTTGAGATGGACGACGCCTACATCCTCATCAACGAGAAGAAGCTCTCCTCGCTGAACGAGCTGCTGCCGCTGCTCGAGGCCGTGGTGCAGACCGGCAAGCCGCTGGTCATCGTCGCCGAGGACGTCGAAGGCGAGGCTCTCGCGACCCTGGTCGTGAACCGCCTCCGTGGCGGCCTGAAGGTCGCGGCCGTCAAGGCTCCGGGCTTCGGCGATCGCCGCAAGGCCATGCTGCAGGACATCGCGATCCTGACCGGCGGCCAGGCGATCTCGGAAGATCTCGGCATCAAGCTCGAGAACGTCACGCTCAACATGCTCGGCCGCGCCAAGAAGGTGATGATCGACAAGGAGAACACCACGATCGTCAACGGCGCCGGCAAGAAGGCCGACATCGAGGCGCGCGTGGCCCAGATCAAGGCGCAGATCGAGGAGACCACCTCGGACTACGACCGCGAGAAGCTCCAGGAGCGTCTGGCCAAGCTCGCGGGCGGCGTCGCGGTGATCCGCGTCGGCGGCGCGACCGAGGTCGAGGTGAAGGAGCGCAAGGATCGCGTTGATGACGCGATGCATGCGACCCGCGCGGCCGTGGAAGAAGGCATCGTTCCGGGCGGCGGCGTCGCCCTGCTCCGTGCCTCCGAGCAGCTCAAGGGCCTGCGCACCAAGAACGACGACCAGAAGACCGGCGTCGAGATCGTGCGCAAGGCGCTGTCGGCGCCCGCTCGCCAGATCGCGATCAACGCCGGTGAAGACGGCTCGGTGATCGTCGGCAAGATCCTGGACAACAAGGCCTACAATTACGGCTTCGACTCCCAGACCGGCGAATATGCCGACCTCGTCAAGAAGGGCATCATCGACCCGACCAAGGTGGTCCGCACCGCGATCCAGAACGCAGCCTCGGTGGCCGCGCTCCTGATCACCACGGAAGCCATGGTCGCCGAGCTGCCCAAGAAGGGCGGCGCCGGCCCGGCGATGCCCCCCGGCGGCGGCATGGGCGGCATGGATTTCTGATCCGGCCGTTCAGGCAAGACACGAATGCGAAACCCCGGCAGCGATGCCGGGGTTTTTGTTTGTGGGACGGCTTCGTCATTCCGGGACGCGCCCCCCTTTTGGGGCGGGCGCCCGGAACGACGGTCTCACTCCACCTTCCCCATCCGCTCGAAGCGCGGCTCGCCGTCTTCGTCGATGGACCAGATGATCCGCGTGACCTTGCCGACGAGATTGTCCATCGGCACGAAGCCGAAGGTCGGCATCATCCGGCTGTCGGTCGAGTTGTCGCGGTTGTCGCCGAGCACGAAGAGGTGGCCGGGCGGTACCGTGAAGACGTCGGTGTTGTCGAGATAGGCGTTCTCGACGCAATCATGCGTCACGTAGCTCGCGCCGTTCGGCAGCGTCTCGCGCCAGCGCTTGACGGTCGCGCCATCGTCCGCGCCGCAGGTCGCGCCGGCAAGCATCGCCTCCAGGGCGACGCGCGTCACCGGCCGGTCGTTGAGGACGAGCCGGCCCTGCCGCATCAGGATGCGGTCGCCGGGCAGTCCGACCACGCGCTTGACGTAGTCGGCCGCACTGTCCTTCGCGGTCCGGAACACGACGATATCGCCCTATTCGGGATCGGCGGCAAAGACGCGGCCCGAGATCCAGGATGGCGCGAAGGGGAAGGAATAGCGGCCGTAGCCATAGGCATATTTCGCGGCGAAGACGTAGTCGCCGACCATCAGCGCCGGCGTCATCGAACCGGAGGGGATGTTGAACGGCTGGTACAGCACGAAGCGAAACAGGATCAGCGGCGACCACAGCACCGGGATCATGAGGATCAAGATGACAATCGCTTTCCATTCCCGCGATTGCGCCCGCGAGGGCCGGATCGTTTCGGAAAGAGTGGACATCGGTTCGCCCCGATCAAGTTTCGTCGTGAGACTACGCAACCTCGCGTGCGCGCAA
The DNA here is from genome assembly GCA_023428515.1 of Pseudomonadota bacterium. The sequence continues at coordinate 9,830 of JAEYXI010000211.1, forward strand.
TCCCGTTCCGTGGTCTTGGTCGCACGTCGTGCAGGCTGCGTTCAAGGCGGAGGCCTCGCCAATCGCCGGCGGTCAGGCCTGCGGGACGTCGTTGAAGCAGGCCCTCACCCAGTCGATGGTCACGCGTGTCGCCGGATCTCGCTTGAGGTGGTTCTGCACCAGGAGCCAGACGTCGCGGCGCTTCGGCAGAAGCGTGGCGCGTAGATTGCGGTCGGCGAGCAGAGGTCCGCAACCGTACTCGGGCAGCACGCCGATGGCCTGATGCGACTGGATCATGGTCCTGATGATGCGGATGTTGTCGGTGACGCAGCGCATGTTCGCCAGACGCTTGGAACGCAGAAATTGCGCTTCCGGAATGGCGTCGAGGTCGTCCGGATAGACGCAGGCGACGGGCTCCCCACCGCTGCGGTCGGCGGGCTCGAAGAAGTACAGCCTGACATCGCCGAGTTTGGAGATGGTGAAATCGCCCTTCTCGGGCTTGCGCAGGCGGATGGCAAGGTCGGCCTGCCAGCGCGAGAATTTCACGTTGCCGCTGGAGATGAGGAATTGGAGGGTCAGGCCGGGATGATCGCGCAGGAAGGCGCTCGCCCGCGGCGCCAGCAATTCTTCGGCGACCGCATTGGTCGAGGCGATGCGCAGGCGCCCGACGGGGCCCACCTGGCTCTCCTTGATGCGATCGATCGCCGCGGCATGCGCAGCCATCGCGCCGACATGTTCGAGCACCGCCTCGCAATGGCGGGTCGGCCGCCGCAGGCCGTCCACGGCATCGAACAGCGGCACCCCAAGATCGCGCTGGATGCGCGCCAGCCGACGGCCGACGGTGGTCTCGTCGATGCGCAGCCGCGCGCTGGCGCCGGCATAGGTGCCCTCGTCCCTTACCGCGGCGATGATGCGCAGATCGTCCCAGTTCATCGGGGTAGCCTACCAGCCGGTGCAGTCTCCTGCAAATTTGCAGCCACGAGCTGCAACAATCCTGCACAATGGCAGGCGGTAGCTGCGCTAGTGTCGCGCCATTCGATACCCTGGAAGGCCTGACCCGCATGACCATTCCCAAGACCCTGCTCGAACTCGCCGGCGCCGATCTCGATCCGCCGAAGCTCAATGAGGCCTGCCTCGTGCTGATCGACATCCAGAACGAATATTGCACCGGTCCGCTGGCCCTGCCCGATGCGCAAGCGGCGATCGCGGCGGCGGCGCGCCTGCTGGCGCGGGCACGGGAGAGCGGCGCGGCGGTCTTCCACGTCGCGCACAAGGGCCGCGCCGGCGGCCTGTTCGACCGCGAGGCCGCGCGAGGGGCCATCGTCGAGCGCCTGACGCCGCGCGAGAGCGAACCGGTGATCGAGAAAGCGTTGCCGAACGCGTTCGCCGGCACCGACCTGCCGGCCCGGCTCGCCGCCACCGGACGCAAGAACATCGTGCTGGCCGGATTCATGACGCACATGTGCGTGTCGTCCACCGCCCGCGCCGCGCTCGACCTCGGCCTGCGCACGACGATCGCGGCCGATGCCTGTGCGACCCGCGATCTTCCCGACGGAAGCGGCGGCGTGCTCGCCGCCAGGACCGTTCACGAGGTCGCGCTGGCCGAATTGTCGGACCGCTTCGCGATCATCGCGCCAACCGATGCGTTGACGTGACGATGGGGGGCCATCGCGAGGGCATTGATGTCGACGCGGCATGCGCTAATCTGACGGGATATTTTTCGCTTTTTCCCCGGATGGCTTCATGCCCGCATTTTCAAGACGTCACTTGCCCGGATTCCCTCTGGCCCTCCTGGTCTGCTGGCTCGGCATCGGTCCCGTCATTGCGGACACGCGGGTCGCGCTCGTCATCGGCAACGGGGCCTACATCAGCACGGCGCAACTTCCCAACCCCTCGCATGATGCGGAGGACGTCGCGGCCTCACTGAAGCGCAGCGGCTTCGAAGTGCTCCAGGGTATCGACTTGCGCCAGGCCGACATGCAGGACCTGACCATCCGCTTCGCGCGCGCCGCGAGCCGTGCCGACGTCGCCCTGTTCTACTACAGCGGCCATGCGATGCAGTACAACGGCGTCAACTATCTGATGCCGGTCGATGCCGTGCTGACCGACGAAGCCGACCTCAAGCGCTTCGTGAGGGTCGACGAGATCGTGAACGATCTGCAGCAGGCCAAGAACCTGCGCATCCTGGTGCTCGATTCCTGCCGCGACAACCCGCTGGCCGAAACCCTGAAGCGCTCTGCCGGTTCGACGCGCGCGGCCTCGATCGGGCGGGGACTGTCCAAGGTCGAGGCGCCGCGCGGCACGATCGTGTCGTTCTCGACGCAATCAGGCCAGGTCGCCGCCGACGGCACCGGCCGCAACAGCCCCTACACGACGGCGTTCCTCAAGCACATCGAACAGCCGCAGGAGATCGGCGACGTCTTCCGCGAGATCAGCAGCGACGTCTACGAGAGCAGCGGCAAGACCCAGCTGCCGGAGCTGTCGCTGTCGATCATCGGAAAGTTCTATCTGAACGGACCGGGCGCGGTGACGGTCGCGCCTGCGGCGCCGCAGGCCGCGCCGAAAGCCGATCCCTGCGCATCGGCCGAGGCGCATTGGAAGGCTGCGGACGGCATCGGCACGCCGGGTGCTTTCGAAGATCATCTCGCGAGATTTCCAAATTGCAGCTTCGCGGGCCTCGCCAAGGCGCGGATCGACGGCCTCAAGCAGAAGACGGCCCTTGCGCCTGCCGCCAACGGCGCAAGAACCACCGGCAGCACCGATTTCGACGGCAATTGGGACGTGACGTTGAACTGCCCGCCGGCCGGCAAGGCCCAGGGCTTCACGCGGCCGCTGGTCGCGACCGTGACCAACGGCGTGTTTCACGCCGTGGGGCTGGGCAGAGACGGTGTCAATCGCCTGGAGATCGACGGTCAGATCCCGGCCGACGGCAAGACGACCTTGAGCGCGCGCGGGACGACGGGCGCGAGCGCATACGTGCTCAACAATCTTGCGCCTGGCTCGCCTTACGTCTTCACGGTCGATGCGCAGTTCGAACGCACCCGCGGCACCGGCAAGCGCAACGAGGCACGCGCCTGCAACCTGACCTTCGTCAAACGCTGATCAGGCAGAGAGGAGTGAGGCGCGCCGCGCCTCAGTCCACCTTCGCCAGCACCGCCAGCTTGCGGATGCCCTTGTTGCGGTAGGCGTCGAGGAAGGCGTAATAGTCCTTGAACGACACGCAGCCGTTGGAGTCGCCGTTCGGCCCAAGCATGAAGGTGTGCGCGAGCAGGCCGTCGCGGCCGTAGATCGCGCTCTCGCCGCCGATCGGGGTCAGGCGCAGTGCCGGCACGCCGTGGAACAGCGCCTCGCGCGGCTTCAGCGTGTAGATGTG
>JAEYXI010000480.1 GCA_023428515.1 Pseudomonadota bacterium
GCCACAAATCAACCCTCGGACTCTCTCCTAAGCCGGAGGAGAAATGGGTCTCAGGTCTCGCTCTGATGGAAATGGAGCACGCCCACCCCGCAATCAAATCACGGCCATGGATGGGATTTCACGCGAAGACTAAGGCGACTCTCGATGCAGATTTTGCTCCCTGGATGCCGAACCAGGTCAAGGAATTCAACGACGCGCGTGTCGCAACACCAGCTAACCACCGGGAGCTTTGGTATTTCGGTGTTGAGCGGCTCGAGGATCTGAAACACGAGCTCGAACATGGCGACGAGAGTATCGCCTCGATCTTGCAGGGCACGGATCAGGAGACCGAGTTTCGCAAATTCATTGGGGGTTGGTTACGCGGCAAGGCAGGCGGCCGATATAGCGTCCCGCCCGAAGAGGAATTGGCCGACGCTAAGCGTCCCGACTTGAGGTTCCGAGGCGCGACGTTCGATGGCCCGGTCCCAGTTGAACTTAAGGTCGCCGACAACTGGACGGGGCCGCACCTATTCGAGCGCATGGAGGTGCAGCTTAGCGGTGACTATTTGCGAGACGCCCATTCTAGTAGGGGTATTTTTCTCCTCATTTATATCGGGACAAAGAAAAGCTGGGATCTACCCAGCGGCGGCAAGGCCGAGAGCTTCGAAGGCATGCTCACAGCACTCCGCCAGCATTGGTCAGTGATTTCGAGTCAGTACGCCAATGTCGAGGATCTGGCGATTGTCGGAATCGACCTCACCTTGCGTGGTCTCGACACGAAGACGGCCAAAGCAGAGATCAAGGCACGAAAGGAGGCAGAGAAAAGAAAGCTTATTTCGTGAAAATTACGAAAAAATAGATGAATTCATAAAGCGCTAATATAGTGTCTACTGTTCGTTCATGGACTGAATTTCAGGAAGTACGCAGATCTCTCACGAATTCCGTGTCACGAATCATGCCAATGAGCACGCGAATTCCTTTCTGGAGCCGGAAGCTCGGACGCCATTATAGTGCTATAGCGAACACATAGTTCTCTTCTTGGTTGTTCGCGGCCCGCCATATGCCCGCAAGTTGCCGAATCTCCTCGTTTAATGAGAGGTGTCAGGGCCTTACGGAAGGGTCTTCTACGCTCGTCCGCTCCACATGAGGGCGGGATGAGTAGCCAAGGCTGTTCCATGGGGCCGGTACGTGGACATTTCGGGCCCGTGTTCCCGATGAATTGCGGGCAGTCATCGGCAAGAAGGTCATTTGGCGATCACAGAGGTCCGTGACTCGCGCCGGGGCCACGCGTCTTGCTGCGTCGAGAGTGCCCCTCTGTTCGCGGGGGCGAAAGCCGGTCCAGCTCCATCCACGCCGCTCACGCTTAGTCGCGCTGTCGAAATGTCTATGGCAGGGCCGTCGCGCGTGAGCATCGCGCCAGAGACGCGGATCGCTAACGCGTTCCGCTGTGCCCCCTGAAGGACCTATTGGGCAAGGCCCCCCGGTGTCCGATATCAGGCGCACTGATATTCGGAATGTCCGCGACCAACTCCTCCACGTCCCGCCGAACTCGACGAAACGGAGCCGCTGATCTTCCTCGAGATTTGAGTAGAGTCCGTCGATCACGGAGACGGGCGATGCGAGCCTCGCGCTTCACGGAAGAGCAGATCGTCCAACTCCATACCCAAGCCCTCTGAGGCCCGGCACCGCGCCGTGACCTCTGCCGCGAGATAGGCGGGCGACGCGGCAGGCGGCAGCGATCCGTTGCGTTGATGGGAGTTGGTCTGATTGGCGTGGAACAATCTCGTTCACACATTGTTAACGATTGTTGCAAGGGGAGGTCTGCCATGCATGCGCGCCTGTTCGACGTCGACACGTCCAGCATCGCCTTCGATCGGAGGAGCGGTCATCTCGCGATGACATTGCGCCCGCTCACTCCTGCATATGACGAGGCCGCGGCCCTCGTGCACGGCTGGGGCGTCATGGCTGGATGCCCGGATGTGCGGCACCTCGTGGTCAATCTGGAGGTCGATGAGCCGACGTGTCGGCAGCCGCAGCCGCGGCACGCCTAAGTCGGAACCTGAGGCCCATTGCGGCGTTCCTATTACCCGTTTGTAGGAGCAACCCCATGGCCACATCCAACGAAATCGCCGCCCTGTCGAAGGATCTCGAAGCCCTGCGCCGCGACGTCGCCAAACTCGCGGGGTCGTTGGCCAGCCAGGGCGGAGCGAGCGTCAGCCGGTATGCCCGGCACTACGCACGCCGCGGCGCCGCCCATGCTGGCGCCGCGCTGGATTATGCTGCCGATGGCGGCGCAGACCTGCTTGAAGACGCCGGCGCGCGCGCCCGGCACGTTGCCGATGAGGTCGCCGCACAGGTCCGCAGCCATCCCGCCATTGCGTTCGCCGGACTGCTGACGGTTGGCATGGTCGCTTACCTGCTTTCCGGGCGGCGATAGCACAGAGGCGCAGGAGGAGCTGTCGGCCTGATGGCTCCTCCGACTCGCGCGTGCGGCTCACGCGTGCCCTGCGTGGGACCTCAAAGGTACCCCAATTCTCTACAGCCACGCGCCGCGCTACCGGCGGCCCCCTGAAAGAATCCGCAAAAGAGCGAGCCGGTGGAAGGATTGGGGATGCGCGCGGCCGGGAGCGTCGACCGCGCGCTCGAGGTGGCGTATCGAAACGTCACCTCTCACTCGGACGCACCCATGACTCCCGCCGAACTCCAATCCGCGCTCGCGAAGCTCGATCTGTCTCCGGCTGCGCTAGCCAAACTTCTCGGGGTCGACGTCAGAACGACGCGGCGGTGGGCGACGGGCGGCAAGGCGATCCCGGAATCCGTGGCCGCTCAGATTTCTGAGATGGTCCAGGCCGGCGGTGTGCCCGCCAGCCTTATGGAGCGACGTCCCAAGGAGAACGAGGATACGACCCGGTTTCTTTGGGTTCGGCGCAACGGAGAGCAGGAGTGGACCGTCGGCGAACATGACCTCGTGCAGGACGAATACTTTTTGCCCGGCCGTGTCGAGCGCTACCTTGCCGACGAGCTGCAGCTCGGCCCGGTGATCGAGGCTCCGACAGGCTAGCGGCCGTGCTCGGATGGCGCGACCGTCCAGGGCGGTCATGCGGTCTCCTCCCGCACGCACGGAGCGATCGCCGGCTCCGACATCCCGCCATCGCGAAGCGCGATGCCCATCGCCCGCAGCGGCTTGACGTCGTCCAAGGCTTTGAACTCGAACGCTGGCATTATCTGCAGGTATTCCGAAACGGGAGGCTTCGAAGCCTCCCGCTCTTCCGGTTTCCGCCGGATGATCTCGATGATTTCACGCTCGGCCTGCCCCGAGAAGCGCGCCGAGGCGCATCGATACCGTGCCGGACGCGGTTTCTTTCGGCGGTGCTTCACGGCAGGAGAGGGCGCTTCAGACCGGCGACAGGCCGGGATCGATGCCCGTCAGCGCGATCGAGACCTCCCACAGCCGCCGCGCAGAAGCGGCGTCGGTCGCCTGCGGCGCACGCCTGGCAACGCCGGACGGCCCCTTGATCTCCCGAAACCCCTGCGGCCCGTAATATTCGCCGGGACGGATATTGCCGGTGGCGGCCTGCAGGGTCGGCCAGGCACCCATGGTCGGCGTGTTCGAGAACGGCTTGAACAGCATCCACATCAGGCCGATGCCGGGCATATGCCGGCCGAGATCGGTGGTGGCGAAGCCGGGATGGCAGCCCGCCACGGTCACCGGAGACCCCGCAGCCCGCAGCCGCCGGCCCAGTTCGAACAGGAAGAGCAGATTGGCGAGCTTGCTCATCCCGTAGCGCGGCCACTTCCTGTAACCACTTTCGGCGTTGAGATCGTCCCAGTCGATCCGGGCGGAGGTATGGGCGAGGCTGCCGGTCACCACGATGCGCCCACCGGGTGTCTGCGCAAGCTTCGGCAGCATCAGTGACGTGAAGGCGAACGAACCGAGATGATTGACGCCGAACTGAAGCTCGAAGCCCTGTTTCGTGCGCATCAGCGGCGGCACCATGACGCCGGCATTGTTCACCAGCGCGTCGATGCGCGGCTCGTCCGAAAGGGTGCCCGCCGCGCGACGGATGCTGTCGAGATCGCCCTGATCGTAAGCGAGGAAGCGAAGCGCGGCAGCGGGCGTTTCGGCGCTGATCCGGTCCATTGCCTCATGGGCCTTGGCCGCGTCGCGGCAGGCAAGCACGATCCGCGCGCCCTGCGCGGCGAGCACACGCGCGGCTTCGAATCCGAGGCCGGTATTGGCCCCCGTGACGACGAAGCATTTGCCGGACTGATCGGTGACGTCGGCGGCGGTGAAGCCTTTGGAACCTTTACTCATGCGAGGTCTCCCTGCTGCGGGGTCACGAGCGCCACATCCGAAGCACCTGCGGCGCGTAGCGGTCCCCGACGATGGCGCCCGGCGCGAACATCCCGTCGAGCACGGCGATATCCTCGGGTGACAGATCGATCTCGGCCGCCGACAGGTTGTCGGCGATGCGCTTGCGGCTGCTCATGCCGACCAGAGCGACGATGTCTCTCCCCTGCGCCAGCACCCATGCGGCGGCGAGCTGCGTCGGCGTCCAGCCCTTCGATTCCGCGAAGGCCTTGAACGTCTCGACCACCTTCAGGTTGGCGGCGAGGGCCTCGCCCTGAAGGCGCGGCGTCCAGCTGCGCGGGTCGTCGGCGGGCAGGGGCCCGGTGATCGCGCCGGTCAACAGGCCTTGCGCCGCGACGCTATAGGCGACGATGCCGACGCCGAGCTCGCGCGCCACCGGCAGAAGATCGTCCTCGATCGCGCGCCCGGCCAGCGAGTACTCGATCTCGACAGCCGTGACCGGATGCACCGCATGGGCGCGGCGCAGTTTGTCTCCCGTCACCTCGGAGAGGCCGAGATAGCGCACCTTGCCTTCCTTGATGAGGTCGGCGACCGCACCGACCGTCTCCTCGATCGGCGCGGAGGTCGGGATGCGGCCGGGCTGGTAGAGATCGATGACATCGGTATCGAGCCGCTCCAGTGAATAGGAGCAGAAGTTCTTGGCCGCGCGCGGACTGACGTCGAGGCCGAGCGGCTGGCCGCTCGGGGCGACCATCATGCCGAACTTGACGCTGAGGAAGGCCTGTTCCCGGCGACCCCGCAGGGCTTCGCGCACCAGAAGTTCGTTATGGCCCATGCCGTAGAAGTCGCCGGTATTGATCATCCCGATCCCGGCGTCGAGCGCCGCCTGGATGGTGGCGACGCTTTCGGAATCCCTGCCCGCATCATGGCGGCCCGGTTGCGGACGCAGCGGCGACATGCCCATGCATCCAAGGCCGAGGGCGGGCAATTCGGGGCCGTTCTTGCCCAGACGATGGGTTTTCATCGGCAGGCTCCTTTGTTAGATTGAACGCTCTATTTAAATATGAACGGACCTCCGGGCTCGTCAAGACAGATAGAGCGATCACTCTAATTTATTTTTGAAGGGCCTGTATGCGAAAGCTCGATCCGATCCGGCATGAGGAAAAACGGCAGGAGATCCTGGCGGCGGCGAACCGCTGCTTCGAGCGCAGCGGCCTCAAGGGAGCGTCGATCGCAGACATCTGCAAGGAGGCCCGTATCAGCCCCGGCCACCTCTACCATTACTTCGCGAGCAAGGACGCCATCGTCGCCACGCTGTCCGACGCCTGGCTGTCGCGGACGCGCGAGCGGTTCGATCGCGTGTCGTCGGCGAGAGGCGATCTCGTGGCGGCACTGGTGGCGGAGATCGGCGGGCTGGCGCCGAACGGCCCGCGGTCCGGCTCCGAACTCGTCTTCGAGATGCTGGCGGAGAGCACACGCAACCCTGCAATGGCCGAGATGGTTCAAGCCCATAGCCGCGACCTGCGCGCCCTTATCGCGGATGTTCTACGGGAAGGGCAAAGGCGCGGAGATGTCCGCGCCGATCTCGATGCAGACCACGTCGCCACGGTCGCGATAGCGATCGTGGATGGCTTGAAGGCACTCAGCCTTCGCGACCCCGGCTCCGATCGCGCGCAGTCGGCCAGCCTCCTGCGGCAGATGCTCGAGCATTTCATAAGGCGGGCGGACGGGTAGCGGGCCCTCGTGTCGCCGCGAAGCCCTCTGCAGGCCTGCGCCCGTCACAGGCCCATCAGAAAGGCCGGCAGCAATTCGCGTTCGCTGGTGATGTCGAGCTTGTCGTAGATGCGCAGCTTGTGGTTCTTCACCCCGCCCACGGAAATGTTGAGCTGGCGGGCGATCGA
>JAEYXI010000570.1 GCA_023428515.1 Pseudomonadota bacterium
AAAACATCACCGCCTTGTCTGCATGTTGGGGGGCGGGCTGGCCGCCCCCGCTCTTCCTTCGTGCAATGCGTCGTGCTGCTCTCCGGATCGAGGATCATGAACCCCGCAATGAAACGAATAGGCGGCTGGCTCTATCGCCGCGCCGAGAACGTGCTGGCCGCCATGCTGGCGGTCATGTTCTTCGCGTTCCTGCTGCAGATATTCTTCCGGTACGTGATGAACTGGCCGACCGGCTGGACCAACGAGCTGAGCGCCATTCTCTGGATCTGGATGGTGCTGTGGGGGGCAGCCTTCGTGCTTACCGAGCAGGAGGAGATGAGGTTCGACCTCATCTATGCGTCGGTTAGCTCCAGGGTTCGTAGCGCAATGTTCCTTGTCTGCGCTGCGTCCCTGGTATTCCTGTACGCGATCTCATTCCCGGCAGTGTACGACTACGTCTCATTCATGAAGGTCGAGAAGACCGCATACCTCAAGCTGCGTTTCGACTGGGTTTTCTCGATCTACGTCATTTTCGTCATCGCCATCATCGTCCGCTACATCTGGCTTTCCTGGCAGGTCTTGCGAGGGTCGGCGCCGGAAGAGTTCGACCCGACCAAGGCGGGGTCGGGCGTATGAGCTTCGCGTCCCCTTTCTCCCTCTCGATCGTCGCCATTACCGCGCTCGCGCTTCTCGGCCTGCCGGTCGGCCACGCCATGATCGCCGGCTCCATCCTCTATTTGTTGATCGCCGGGCTGGACATGGGTACCGCAGCCGAACAGTTCCTCAACGGGATGTATTCCAACTACATCATCCTGGCGGTGCCGCTGTTCATCCTCGCCGCCGAACTGATGAACATCGGCTCGATGACGGACCGCCTGATGACCTTCTGCAATGCGATCGTCGGCCGTTTTCGGGGAGGGCTGGCGCAAGTCAACGTGCTGCAGTCAATCATCTTCGCCGGCATGTCGGGCTCCGCGATCGCCGACGCGGCAGGGTCTGGCAAGATCATGCAGAACATGATGACGGCCGACGGCAAATATCCTGCGAGCTATGCCGCGGCGCTGACCGCCGCGACCTCGGTGATCGGGCCAATCATCCCGCCTTCCATCCCGATGATCATCTACGCGCTCGTCTCGGATGCCTCGATCGGCTATCTGTTCCTCGGCGGCGTCGTTCCAGGTCTCCTGATGGCACTATTCCAGATGATCCTGGTCGGCGTTCACGCACGCACCCGCAACTTCCCGGTCGAGCCGCCGACGCCGCTGCGCGAGATACCTGGAATCACCTGGCGTGCCTTGCCGGCCCTGCTGATGCCTGTCGTGCTGCTCGGCGGCATTTATTCGGGCATCACGACACCGACCGAAGCGGCGGCGGTCGCCGCGGCCTACGCGCTTCTGATCTCCGTCGTCCTCTACCGGAGCGTCAGCTTCGCGGAGTTCTACCGCTCTATCCTCGCCAGCGCCCGCACGACCGCGTCGATCGGCATGCTGATCGCCGGCGCGCTGGTGTTCAACTACGTCGTGACCGTCGAGAACATCCCGCATTCGCTGAGCACCGTGCTAACGAGCTGGGATCTTTCCCCAACCGGGTTCCTCATCCTCGTGAACGTCGTGCTTTTGCTGCTCGGCTGCGTGCTGGAGGGAACGACGATCATTCTCGTCATCCTGCCGGTGTTCATACCGACCGCGAATGCGCTGGGCATCGATCTCGTGCATTTCGGCGTGATGTGCGTCGTCAACATTATGCTGGGACTGGTGACACCGCCTTACGGGCTGCTGCTTTTCATCATGACTAGGATCGCCAACGTGCCGCTTTGGGAGATCGTGCGCGACGTGCTGCCGTTCCTCTACGTGATGATCCTGTCTCTGCTCGTCATCACCTTTTTCCCTGAGGTGGTGCTGTGGTTGCCGCGTCTGATGGGTTATCAGGGATAGCAAATGACGAAGCCTCTATTTGTCCTCAACGGTCCTAACCTCAATCGATTGGGCAAACGCGAGCCCGAGGTCTACGGCAAGACGACGCTGGCCGAGATCGAGGCCATGTGCCGGGACGCTGCCGGCGCGACGCCGCTCCGGTTCCATCAATCGAACGCCGAGCATCAGCTCGTCGACTGGGTGCACGAGGCGATCGACGAGGGATCCGGGATACTCATCAATCCGGCCGGTCTCAGCTTCCGTTCAATTCCGCTGCTTGACGCGCTCAAGATGTTCCCCGGGCCGATCGTCGAGCTGCACATCTCCAACATCCACCGCCGCGAAGAAATCTACCACCATTCGCTCGTATCCAAGGTCGCCACCGCGGTGATTGCGGGACTGGGGGCCGAGGGATATCCGCTCGCGGTCAGATGGCTGCTGGAGCGGTCGGCGCGCTGATGCCCGGGTCGTCCGCCCAACCATGCATCATCGCGGTGGCGATCACCGGTTCGTTGCCTCGCAAGGAGGACAACCCGGCGGTGCCGATCAGCGTATCCGAGCAGATCGAATCGACGCATGAGGCGTTCGAGGCCGGCGCGTCGCTCGTGCACATCCATGTGCGCAACGACGACCAAAGCTCTTCGTCGGATCCCGAGCGCTTCGCCGCGGTACAGGCGGGCGTGCGCAAGCATTGCCCCGGTATGATCGTGCAATTTTCCACCGGCGGGCGCGGCCGTGATCCAGGCGCAAGAGGATCGTCTCTGCAGCACAAGCCGGATATGGCGTCTCTCTCGACGGGTTCCGTCAACTTCCCGGCCATCATCTACGAGAATCATCCGACCCTTGTTGATGACCTGGCGCTGCGCATGAAGGAAAACCGCATCAGGCCGGAGATCGAGATTTTCGATCTCTCGCACCCTCATGCCGCGCGCCGTCTGGCTGACATGGCGCTGATCGACGACCGTCCGCACATACAGTTCGTCATGGGCGTGCAGCATGCGCTGCCGGCGGAGGAGCGGCTGCTCGACATCATGCTCAAAGAAGCCAAGCTGCTTTTTCCGGGCTGCACCTGGACGGCGGCGGGCATCGGCCGGAACCAGAGCGTTGTGATGCGCTGGGCGCTCGCCCGCTCTGCCGATGGGGTGCGGACCGGCCTGGAGGACAATATCAGGATCTCCAAGCATCAATTGGCGCGCAGCAATGCGGAACTGGTCGAGCATGCCGTCATCGCCTTGGGTGAGTACGGGAGAACTGCAGCTTCCGTGGGTGAAGCGCGTCAAAAGCTCGGCTTGGAGCCAGTGACCAACGCGTAGTAGCCTTCCTATCCCGGGGTCGAAGCGAAACGCTCCATCCAGGAAAAAGAGTTCGTGGCGGGACGATATTCTGCGCCGAAGGGCGCGGAATAGCCGGTTTCGGCGATCGCGCGGAGCAACCAGCCATAGTCGACTTCGCCATGATCGGGCTCGCTGCGATCCGGAACGGCGGCGAACTGGATATGACCGATCATATCGGCATATTTGGTCACTGTGCCGAGCAGGTCCCCTTGGATGATCTGCATGTGGTAACAGTCGAACATCACCTTCGCCGCGCCATCTGTCACCTCTATCACGCGCAGGGCCGCGGGAAGGTCGGAGAGGAAATAATCCGGCGCATCGCGCGGGTTGAGCGGCTCGATCAACAGGCCGATCCCGCGCGGCGCGGCTGCTTCCGCCGCGTAGCGCAAATTGCCTGTAAAGGTCGCGAAGGCTTCGTCGCCCGCCGCCTTGCCCGCCATCACATGGATGTTGCTGCAGCCCGTGGCAACGGCCCATTCAACCGCCTGGTCGATCGCCGCGCGCGCTTCGGCCTCGCGACCCGGCAGGGCAGACAGGCCGAAATCACCCGCTCCGACATCGCCTCGGGCCGTGTTGATGCCGAGCAGCGGCAGCCCGGTTTCTGCGAGGGCTTCAGCGACTACCGACGCGTCGGTGTCGTAGGGCCAATGCAGTTCGATGGCGGTGAAGCCGTGCCGCTTCGCCGCGCGGATCGCATCCGGCAGCGCGAGGTCACGAAAGAGAAATCCGAGATTGGCCGAGAACTGCATCAGTCGTCCCACTCCACATCGAAATGCCCGACCAGTTCCTGGATCTGGTCGGGCGCGAGGACTTTGGGCCGCAAGCCGTGAGTGAGCAATGTGAGCTTTGCCGTCTCCTCAAGCTCTTCCATAGCGTAGGCCGCGGCCTCGAGATCCTTGCCGGCGACGACAGGACCGTGATGGGCAAGCAACACTGCCGACCGTTTGCCGGCGAGACTGCGTACGGCGTCTCCCATCAAGGGGTCGCCGGGCCGGATGTAGGGCAAGAGCTTCACCTTGCCGAGCCGCATGATCGAATAAGCGGTCAAGGGCTTGAAGACGCTGTCCGGATCGATGTCGGGCAGGAGCGAGACTGCCACTGAATGTGTCGAGTGGAGATGGACGACCGCTCCGGTGCGTGCCCCGCGCGTCTCGTAGAACGCCGAATGCAGCGGCATCTCCTTCGTCGGCTTGTCGCCGTCCACGAGCCGCCCATCCGCATCGAACAGCGACAGCCGGGCAGGGTCGAGCGTGCCGAAAGACGATCCCGTCGGCGTGACGAGCAGCCGCCCGTCGCCGAGGCGGGCAGAGATGTTGCCCGAGCTTCCAGCGGTGAGGCCGCGCGCGAACATGGATGCGGCGATGCTGCAGATCTGCTCCCTGAGCCTAGCTTCATCGCTCATCGTGCGACGTCTCCTGCCAGAACGCCCGCCGCCTTTTCGAAGAAGTCCGTCGAGCCGAAATTGCCTGACTTCAGGGCGAGCACCATGTCCAGGTCGCCGGCTTTGAGCGCCGGGACGCCTGGATCGATCTCCGGCCCGATCTCGAAGGATGGAATGCCGAGCGCCGACACGACGGCGCCCGATGTCTCGCCGCCCGCCGTGACCAGCCGGCGCACGCCACGCGAGGAGAGCTGGCGCGCCAATTCGCCGAAAAAACCTTCAACCGCGTTTGCGACGCGCTCCTTCCCGTGGCGTTCCTGTGCTGCGGCGACCGCTTCGGGTTCGGCTGAGGAGAAAACGAGAGGCACGCCTTGCTGTTGTTGGCCCATTATCCAGTCGGCATAGTCGGCAGGATCGGCCGTGCCGTCCACGGCGGCGTCCACCTCGACAAGGCGAAGCGGGTGGTTTTTCCTGTGCTCAGCGATCTGGCGCCGGCTCATCGTCGAGCACGAGCCGCACAGCGCCGCCGCTGGTCCGTTCAGGCCCGTCCAATGCATGGCCGTTGTGCTGACCAGCCCGGCTCGGCGAAGATTGGCCGGAAGTCCGAGCGCGATTCCCGAGCCGCCGCTGAGCAGGATATCCGCTTCGGCGGCTTCGCCGATGGCGGTGAGATCCTTGTCGAGGATGGCGTCGACCACGATGTAGCGGGAAGCGTCTGCGGATGCTCTGTCCAGCGCGTCCCTGATCGCGGCGCTTCCCTCCGCGACGATGCCGTAGGGGATATGGCCAACCCCCTGCCGGGTCTGCCGTGCGAGCCACCGTCTCAGGTCGGGATCGGTCATCGGCGTGAGCGGATGCTTCTCCATGCCGGATTCGCTGAGGAGGCGGTCGTTGACGAAGAGATGCCCCTGATAAATAGACCGCCCGGTCGCCGGGAACGCCGGGCAGACGATCGCGCGTGGCGCTCCCAGCGCATCGCTGAGAGCGTCGAGCACGGGCCCGATATTGCCGTCAGGCGTCGAATCGAATGTCGAGCAGTACTTGAACAGATACTGGCGGCAGCCTTGGCGTCGAAGCCACTCCAGGGCTGCGAGCGACTGCTTCACGGCGTCCTCGGCGGGTATGGTTCTGGTCTTCAGCGCAACGACGCCCGCATCGACCGAAGGATCGGCATCAGCGTTGGGAACGCCGTTGTATTGGACCGTGCGCATGCCCCCTTTGGCCAGGGTATTGGCCAAGTCGGACGAGCCGGTGAAATCGTCGCCGATACAGCCGAGAAGCATCAGAATTTCCCTTTCATCTCAGGCACCCGCGATCGCCCCTGACAATCAAGTGGAAGCCTTCGGAGCATCGTCGGTCATGTAAACCTCGATCAGTTCATCTACCGTGCTCTCCGCGACGAAGCCGAGACTGCTGGCCAACTCCGGCGAGAAGGATTTCGGCCATCCGGCAATGATGGCCTCGATCGCCGCGTCGGGCTTGCGGTCAATCAGCGCCTCGGCTTGCTGGCCCGCAACGCGGCGAAGCGCGGCGATCTGGTCGGTCACCGTAGCCGCTACGCCCGGCATGTTGAGCGTGCGTCGCGCGCCCAGCGCCGATGTGTCAAGTGTCGCGGCGTGGATGAGGAAGGCCACCGCGGATCGCGGGCTCGCCAGCCAGTGCTTGACCGTCTCCTTCACCGGCAGCACGGAGCGTTGGCCGGCAAGCGGCTCGCGCAGGATGCCGGAGAAGAATCCGGAAGCCGCCGCGTTGGGAGCGCCGGGCCGGATGACGATCGTCGGCAGGCGTATGCCGACGCCGTCGAGGAAACCACGGCGCGAATAATCCGCAAGCAAGAGCTCGGATATCGCCTTCTGGGTGCCGTAGCTGGTCAGCGGGGCAAGGACGTAGTCGTCCGGAATGGGGTCCGGCAGCGGCGCGCCATAGACCGCGACCGAAGAGGTGAAGACCAGCCGCGGGACATATTCCTGCCGGGCTCCTTCATGGCGGATCGCCTCGAAAAGAAGACGCGTGCCATCCAGGTTGATGCGATATCCTTTCTCGAAATCGCGCTCCGCTTCGCCGGATACGATCGCGGCGAGATGGAAGATGACATCGGCGCGGCGCGCCGCTAGATCCGCCGCAACACCCGGCGCGGAAATATCGGCAGCCAGAGCTTCGATGGCGTGTATGTCGCCAGCCGGCACGGGCGGTTCCGTCACGTCCGCCAGCGTCATCCTGTCGATCGTTCGGCCATCAAGCGATCCCTTGCGCGCAAGCTCTGAAGCGAGCTTGCGGCCGATCATTCCACCAGCGCCGATGATGAGAATATGCATGGATGTTCCGTTCCCTTCAGGGCTGGTGGTGGCATCAGGCCGGCTTGAGCGCACGCATCACTGCGTAGGCATCGAGCGTCATGGTTCGCGTCCCTACGGCGGACAACCGGTCGAGCAGGTCCGGCTGCCGGGATGCTGCGACGAAGGACGAGGCGTCGAGCGTTGCAGCAGTGGTGAAGCCCTCGGGGAGACGTATATCGAGCGCGTTGGGCGAGGGGTTGCAGAGCCACAGTTCGGTGCCTTGTTCCGTGGTCGCCGCGATGCCTCGCACGGCCCCGTCGATCGAGGAACGCAGCGGACGGATCGGGCCCCCCCGGAGTTTCGCCAAGCCCCGGACGACGTGCCAGACGGGATAGAGTTCGCCCTTTCCCTCGAACCATGGTTGCGGAAACGGCGTAGGCACGGAAAGCACCCCGAACGGGCCAACCGCACCGCCGAGCGCGATGGCTTCGGCACCGCCTTCGGCGAAGGCGGCGAAATAGCCGAGGTTCCAGGCAGCACCCATGATACCGCGCTGGCGCGGGTCGTTGAAGTTGACCGCCTGCCTGATGTTGCCGGGATTGGCGACCGGCGCTTCGCCGTAGGGATTGTCGCGCAAGCCGATCGCCGAAGGCCCCACCGAATAGGGAAGTCCCTTGGCGATGACCGGCACGGTCCGCACGATGTGCGGCAGGCATTCGAGCGTCTCCATCAAGGAGCGGTCGTCACCGGCGTGGAAGATCGCCGCGGTCGTGAAGGTCACGAGGTCGATCGCATCCATCGGCGGACGTTTGCGGTTCAACTCGGTGAAGAAGCTGAACATGCCGCCGCCGATGCGGGAGTTGGGGAAGGCCGCACGCGTGGCGGCGTAGAGTTTCGCCGCATCCGGAGCAGGCGGCCAGACGCTGCCGGGCAGCGTGCATTTGAGGTCGGGTGCGGGCGACACCAGGACCGTTGTGAAGAGATGGCCTAGCTCGGCTGCGATCTTGCCGAGGGCGGCGATTTCCCTGATGGCGCCGGCGTCGTCGACCTGCTCGACCACGGCTTCGAGCCAGGGCTGGGCGCCCATCGCGACGGCTGCCTCGACCTGCCTGGAGAGTGTTTCGGCATTGTGGCCGCGCCTAGGATCGTGATGGCAAATCACATGGGCGATGCCGAGTTGGCGAAGCCTTTCGGCGTGCCGTATGGCATCCGAAGCTTCCTCAGGCTGAAGCCCGATGCCGAGAGTGGGCGCCACGCCCTTCGCCTCGCCCAAGGACAGGTCGACAGCGCCCGCTCCTTGTCGCGACGGAGCCTTGGCAGCGCCCTTGACGGTCAAGGTGATCTTCTGTTCGAGGACCTCGCCGGGCTCGATCCTGTAAGGCCAGGGCAAGGCGAGCGGGCGCACATAGGTCTTGTAGGAAGCGTCGGTCCAGTTCCGCTGATCCTCCATCTCGAAGGCGTCGCCCTCCATCAGGCAACTGACCTCCTGTCCGCCGGGAGTACGGTGCGATATCTCGCGCAGGTCCATCATCGGCTGCACCGGGTCGATCTCCACTGGGAAGCGGGTTTCGACCTTTTCGCCGCTCGTATGCGTGATCGTGGCCGCCGAGCCGCTTACGCCCTCTATGGGATGCAGGACGACGAAGCCGGTTCGATTGGTGAGAAGCCCGGTCGCGGTCTTGCCGCGGCCCGTATAGGTGAGCACGCCAGCGGCAGAGCCTTCGATCACCACCTCGTAGTCGAATGTCTCGCCCTTGCTTGCAACGCCGGCGTGATAGCCGATCCGGAAGCGATCGCCGTCCTGTTCGACGGTTAGGCTGGTGATTTCAGGGATCAGCGTTGCCCAGTCCTTGTCGCGCACCACGAAGGAGATCGCGCGCATCACCTCTTCGCCATGCATCCTGATGTCGCGCAGGTTCGCGCCGTCGAAGAGCACGCTGAGCGGCCCGGCGCTTAGCAACCGCTCCTCTGCCGGCGGTTCCTCGGTGCCGTAGAGCCGGATGGCGCGGGAGGGATCGGAATGTGTCATCTCTTTCTTCCAGTCTCAGACGCGACGCGACTTCCAGGTGATGAGGCGTTCGGCGAGCAAAGCGAGGATGATGATCGCGCCAATTGCGGTGCCCTGCCAGAACGGCGAGACGCCGAGCAGGTTGAGGCCGTTGCGGATCATCACCATGATCAGCACGCCCATCAGCGTGCCGAATATCGAGCCTCGCCCGCCGTAGAGGCTTGCCCCGCCGATGACCACTGCCGCGATGGCGTCGAGTTCCAGCTGGTTTCCACCGATCGGGTCGGCCGACATGATCTGCGCTAGCGAGAAGGTCATCGCCGTCGCCGCAAGCGCGCCGCAGGCGACATAGGGAAAGATCGAGTAGAAGAGCGTGTTGAGGCCGGCGGCCCTGGCGGCTTCGATGTTGGAGCCGACCGCATAGATCGTACGCCCGCCCTTCGAATATGTCAGCCACGCCCAGGTGGCGACGTAGAGCGCGATCAGGAAGATCACGTTGGTGGGGATGCCGAGCACCGGCGTGTAGACGATATCCTGCAGCCCCATCGGCAGTCCCGAGATTGAGCGCTGTCCGGAAACGATGTAGGCGAGGCTGCGCCCCATCGCCATGACGCCCAGCGTCACCACGAAAGGCGCCAGCCCGAACACCGCTATAAGGACGCCGGAGAAAAGTCCGATCAAGGCACCGCAGCCGACCGCCAGTACGATCGCCACGGGAATCGGAAACTCCTTCAGGAGCAGTGCCAGGATGATGCCGGTCAGGCCTGCGACCGACCCGACGGAAAGGTCTATGCCGCCGGTCAGGATCACCAGGGTCATGCCGACGGCGACGATGCCCAGCACCACCGACTGGTCGAGGATGTTGAACATGTTCCGTTCGGTGAAGAAGTGCGGCGAGATGAAGGACAGGATGACTGCCAGCACCACGGCAAGGCCGAGCATGCGGAATTCGAGCGTGCTGGCGAATTTGGGCATCGCAAAGGACCGGTTTGGCGCGCTCATGCGTCGATCTCGTCGTCTTGAGGTGTTTCGAACAGGCTGGCCATGCGGGCAGACAGTGTTTTGGCGTCCGGCAGCTTTGAGCCGGGCGGCAGGCTGAGGCCGATCCAGCCGAGGTCGTGGCCACGGCGGTTGGAGAGCCGCGTGAGCAGGGTGGACCGGCCGTCCTCCTCGGCAACCATGCCGGGCTGACGCCGTTCAAGGGCGAGGGGGATCGACGTCTCGCGTGGGAGATAGACATGTCCCGCCGCCATTCCCATCGGAGCATCTTCCTTGCCCGAGGCGACGGCGAGGCAGACGAAGCGGTCTTCGTCGATCAGGCCCCAGAACGCCGTGCCGCCATGGCTGGCGACAAGGTCGCGCAGGAAGGCGGCGTTGCGCTCGGCCGAGCTTCGCGGCGCAGCGAGCAGCGTCAGGCTCTCCTCGCTCAACCGCGAGGCAGGCAGGTCGGCGATCGTGTAGCCGTCGCTCACCACGACGATCCGCTCGCAGACCCCCAGAAGTTCTTCGAAATCCGAGGAGATCACCACCACGGCTATTCCTCTTTCGGCGACCTCGCGGAGCAATTCGTAGATCGCCTGGCGCGTTCCGATGTCGACGCCCTTCGTCGGTTCGTCGAGGATGAGCACCTCGGGCTCGATCAGGAGCCAGCGCGCGATGATGACCTTCTGCTGCATGCCGCCGGAGAAGTGCAGGAGGTTCGCATCCATGCGGTCGTCAGGAAGGCCGAGCCGTGCAATCAGGTCGCGGGCTTGCTTGCGTCGGGCGGAGTGGCCGCGGCCGAAACCTTTGTGCTTGCCCATCTGCGCGAGGAAAAGATTTTCGCCGACCGTCATGTCCGGCACGATGTTCTGGGCACGCCGGTCTTCCGCCACCATGCCGAGGCCAGCGCGGATCGCTGCGATGGGGTTGCCGGGCGGGATCTCCTTGCCGCCGACCAGCACACGCCCGCCGTTGCGATGGCGCAGTCCGAATATCGCTTCAGCACTCTCCGAGCGTCCGGCTCCGACAAGCCCGCCCAAGCCGAGAATCTCGCCCTTGCGCACCGTGAACGAGACGTCGCGCACGGTTGGTGGGGCGTTGAGCCCGATCACTTCAAGAGCCACCGGCTGCTCGTTCGCAGTTACTGACGACGCCTTGCGATACACATTGCCGATGTCGCGTCCGACCATGTGGCGAATGACGTCGGCCTGTGTGAGCCCGGCCGTCGGCACGCCTTCTGCCACGGTCTTGCCCTCGCGCAGGATCGTGACGCGATCGGTGATGGCAAACACTTCCTCCAGCCGGTGGGAGACGAAGGCGAGCGCCTTTCCGCTGTTTTTCAGCCGCGCCATGATATCGAACAGCCGGACGACCTCGGTCGGCGACAATGACGCCGTCGGCTCGTCGAAGATGACGAGCTCGGCGTTGAGGGCGAGTGCCTTGGCGATCTCGACGAGTTGCCGTTGGGCCGCCGAAAGCCGGCGCACCTCCATGTCGAGCGGCAGCACGTGGTCGTGGCCGAGTTCCGACAGGATGGCCTGCGCCTTCTGCCGCAATTGTGCGAACGACAGTCGGCCCGGCATCGCATAGCTGGGCAGGAAGATGTTCTCCAGCACGCTCATGTCGGGCGCCA
>JAEYXI010000683.1 GCA_023428515.1 Pseudomonadota bacterium
AAAGAAGACGACGGTGCCAGAACCGTCGAGCAGCGAGCGGACGCCGAGATAGGTGTAGACGCCGCTGCCCAGCGCCAGGGTGGCCAGGACGAAACGGGTCATCGTCTCGAGCGAGGCGATATGATCCTTCAGGCGGCGTGACTGGGCGGCGCGGCTCATCGATCCTCAACCCTCATCGTGCGCCTGCAACTGGGACGCAGGAACATGACCAAATCAGGGCTGAACGCGTCTGATGGCGGCACCCGGCGCGGCGTGCTCGTTGATGCCGCACCATTTGCCGGGCAGGTCGGGCAGTTCGCCGTCTTCCAGGCCGTACATGTAGCTCCGCCCCTTCAAAAGGACGGCCGGTTTCCAGCACTCGTAGGGAACGCCTTCGTCGTCATCGAGATAGACGACACCGTCCGAACTTGCGCCGGCGCCTTCGTAGGCGGCGAGTTCGCGGGCGAGGTGGCCCTGGCCGACGACGATGCGCTTGTAGCCGGTGCGGCTGTGGACGATGAGATTGCCGAAGCTGTCGGCGTAGATGCGGTCGTGGGAAGCGCCGCTGCCGGCATGGGCCGAGGCGAGGCCGGCCAACACAATGCCGACGGCGAGCGGCAGGAAGCCCAATTCACTCAGTCCAAAACGCATGGCGCGTCATCCTTCGTGCGGTTCTGGACAGAGAGCCCCTGCCCATCGCCTCCTCGACGGACAAATTAACCTTTTCTTAAGCTTTGTTAAGAGGCCAGGGCCCGGCGGCGATCAAGGCTTCGGGAACATGGTTAATATCAACAGCGCCGAATCTCGCTTCATCGCGCGGCCGGTCCTGTCCGCCAGCCGCTGATTCGGCTCGCCTGCAGTCTCTTTTGCGCTGCAATATCCGGCGGGCTTGCTTCAATCGATTGAAGCAAGCGACCTGTACTTGCGTACAGGCCGTCGCAACTAAATATATGCGCCGGAACGGTTTTCGCACTTTGACGCGGTGCAAAAAGAGTTTTAGGGAAACGACAGCAAACGTCGCAAGCTGCGCCTGTCATGACGATCCGGATGGGCCCAGCGATCGGCGCCTATCTGGGGGAGCCATGAGCAAGGCCACAGCCACCCGAGCGAGACCGCTTTCACCGCATCTCTCGATCTATCGGTGGCCCATCACAATGGCGATGTCGATCATACATCGCGTCACGGGCGGCGCTCTCTATGTCGGCACGCTGCTGGTGGCCTGGTGGCTGATCGCGGCTGCGACCTCGGAAGAGCATTTTGCCTTCGTCGACTGGCTGGTCGGCTCTTGGTTCGGCCTGCTGGTGCTGTTCGGCTACACCTGGGCGCTCTTCCATCACATGCTCGGCGGCATCAGGCATCTGGTGTGGGACACCGGGGCCGGGCTGAAGAAGGAAACCGCATCGCAACTCGCCTGGGCGACGGTCGCCGGCTCGCTGCTTTTGACCGCCGCCGTCTGGCTTTTCTATTTCCTGGCGCGGTGAAGCGATCATGAGCGACATGAGAACACCCCTCGGCAAGGTTCGCGGCCTCGGCGCAGCCAGGGAAGGCACCGGCAATTTCTGGCGGATGCGCGTCACCTCAATCGCGCTGGTGCCGCTTTCGATGTTCGTCGTCGGCTGGGTGCTTTCGATGCGCGGCGCCGGACTGGCGGAGATACGGGCGTCGCTCGCCAGCCCGCTGATCGCGCTCGCCATGGCGCTGTTCCTGATCATCAGCCTCGACCATATGCGTCTCGGCATGAAGGAGATCATCGAGGACTATGTGCACGAGGAAGGCAGCCGACTGGCCTTGCTGATCCTGAACACATTCTTCTGCGTGCTGATCGGCGTGGCGTCGATCTTCGCGCTTCTGAAACTGTCATTCGGGGGCTGAAGTGGCCGAAGGAAAGAAGGCCGGCGGGGCCTATACATTCGTCGATCATCAATATGACGTCGTCGTCGTGGGCGCCGGCGGCTCGGGCCTGCGCGCAACCCTCGGCATGGCTGAGCAGGGGCTGAAGACGGCCTGTATCACCAAGGTCTTCCCGACGCGCTCCCATACGGTGGCTGCCCAGGGCGGCATCGCGGCATCGCTGCGCAACATGGGTCCCGACAACTGGCAATGGCACATGTACGACACCGTCAAGGGGTCGGACTGGCTGGGCGACATGGACGCCATGGAATATCTGGCCCGCGAGGCGCCTGCCGCCATCTACGAGCTCGAGCATTACGGCGTGCCGTTCTCGCGAACCGAGGAAGGCAAGATCTACCAGCGCCCCTTCGGCGGCCACATGCAGAATTTCGGCGATGGCCCGCCCGTCCAGCGCACCTGCGCGGCGGCTGACCGCACAGGCCACGCCATCCTGCACACGCTTTACGGACAGTCCCTCAAGCACAACGCCCAGTTCTTCATCGAGTACTTCGCCATCGACCTCATCATGTCGGACGACGGTGTGTGCACCGGTGTCGTCGCGTGGAACCTCGACGACGGCACCATTCACCGTTTCTCGGCCAAGATGGTGGTGCTGGCGACCGGCGGTTACGGCCGGGCCTATTTCTCCTGCACCTCGGCGCATACCTGCACCGGCGACGGCGCCGGCATGATTGCCCGCGCGGGCCTGCCGCTGCAGGACATGGAATTCGTGCAGTTCCACCCGACCGGCATCTATGGCGCGGGCTGCCTGATCACCGAAGGCGTGCGCGGCGAAGGCGGCTATCTGGTCAACTCCGAAGGCGAGCGCTTCATGGAGCGCTACGCGCCGTCGGCCAAGGACCTCGCCTCGCGAGACGTGGTCTCGCGCTGCATGACGCTGGAAATCCGCGAAGGACGCGGCGTCGGCAAGATGAAGGACCACATCTACCTTCACCTCGACCATCTCGACCCGGCGGTCATCCACGAGCGGCTGCCCGGCATCGCCGAGTCCGCCAAGATCTTCGCGGGCGTCGACGTCAGCCACGAGCCGATTCCGGTCCTGCCTACCGTGCATTACAATATGGGCGGCATACCGACGAACTATTGGGGCGAGGTGCTCAATCCCACCGAGGGCGATCCGGACCGGATCTCGCCCGGCCTGATGGCTGCCGGCGAGGCGGCGTGCTGCTCGGTTCACGGCGCCAACCGCCTCGGCTCCAACTCGCTGACCGACCTTGTCGTGTTCGGCCGCGCGGCTGCCATCCGCGCCGGGCAGGTGGTCGACCGCGAGGCAGCCGTGCCGCCGGTCAACGTCGCAGCATGCGACAAGATCATGGATCGCTTCGACAGGCTGCGTCATGCCAACGGCTCCACGCCCACGGCCGTCATCCGCGACAGGATGCAGCGCGCCATGCAGGAGGACGCGGCGGTCTTCCGGATGGAGGAAACGCTGCAACAGGGATGCAGGCGCATCTCCGAAATCTGGAAGGAACTGCCTGACGTCAAGGTCACCGATCGCTCGATGATCTGGAATTCCGATCTGGTGGAGACGCTGGAACTGGAAAACCTGATGGCCTGCGCCATCACCACGATCTACGGCGCGGAAGCCCGTCAGGAGAGCCGTGGCGCACAGGCCCGCGAGGACTACCCGGACCGGGACGACAAGAACTGGCGCAAGCATACGCTGGCGCGCCTCGCGCCCGACGGCACGGTTACGCTGAGCTATCGGCCCGTTCACACCGAGCCGATGCTGCCGGTGTCCGAAGGCGGCATCGACCCGGCCAAGATCGCGCCCAAGGCGCGGGTTTATTGAGAGGGACGATTTCGAATGGTTGAATTCGCACTTCCCAAGAACTCGAAGATCCGCGAAGGCAAGACCTGGCCGAAGCCGGAAGGCGCGACCAATTTGCGCGAGTACCGCATCTACCGCTGGAACCCCGATGACGGCGAGAATCCCAGCGTCGACACCTATTTTGTCGACATGGACGATTGCGGCCCGATGGTGCTCGACGCGCTTTTGTGGATCAAGAACAAGATCGACCCGACGCTGACGCTGCGCCGCTCGTGCCGCGAAGGCATCTGCGGCTCCTGCGCGATGAATATCGACGGCTCGAACACGCTGGCCTGCACCAAGGGCGCTGACGACATCAAGGGCGCGGTGAAGGTCTATCCGCTGCCGCACATGGAGGTGGTGAAGGACCTCGTGCCCGACCTCACCAACTTCTACGCGCAGCATGCCTCGATCCAGCCCTATCTGCAGACGGTGTCGCCGGAGCCGGCAAAGGAATGGCTGCAGAGCCACGAGGACCGGCAGAAGCTCGACGGGCTCTACGAGTGCATCCTGTGCGCCTGCTGCTCGACCGCCTGCCCGAGCTACTGGTGGAACGGCGAGCGCTATTTGGGCCCGGCGGTGCTCCTGCAGGCTTATCGCTGGCTGATCGATTCAAGGGATGAAGCGACCGGCGAGCGGCTCGACAATCTGGAAGACCCCTTCCGCCTCTACCGCTGCCACACCATCATGAACTGCGCGCAGGTCTGCCCGAAGGGGCTGAACCCGGCCAAGGCAATCGCGGAAATCAAGAAGATGATGGTGGAGCGGAGAGTTTAAAGTTGGATGAGTTCACTGCTTGACGGGTTTTCGACCGACGCTGTCGCCTCGATCCAATCTCGCCTTGAAATTGTCCGCTCCGACGGCCTCCGGATTCTCTTCGCTATCGAGAGTGGTAGCCGTGCCTGGGGGTTCCCATCTCCCGACAGCGATTATGATTGCCGCTTCATCTTCGTTCGGCCACCAAGGCAACATCTGGTTCTCGAACAACCTCGCGACGTCATCGAATTCCCTATAGAGGGGGATGTCGATGCAGGTGGCTGGGATCTACGCAAGGCGCTTTTGCTAGCGCTGTCGGGCAATGCGGTTGTCGTCGAATGGGCGAACTCGCCGATAGTCTATGAAGAGATCGATGGTTTTCGACCGCGCCTGCTTGCCTTACTGCAGCAGATCGTCGATCCGGCAAAAGTCGTAAGACATTATCTAGGTCTTGCCCGTTCGCACATAGTGCGTCTCGGCGGCTTCGATGACGAGGTCAAACTCAAGCGCGTGTTCTATCTCCTCAGGCCCTTGATCGCCCTGGATTGGATGGAGCAACGCGGGTTCGGCTCTCTGCCACCCATGAATATGATGGAGTGCCTCGCCCAGTCCGAGATTGCCGCCGATGCGGCAGATGAAATCCACCTGCTGGTTGAAGCCAAGGCAAGAACGCGAGAGATGGGTACCGACAGGGTGCCAACTGCCATCGCGCGTTATGCTGAAGCGCGTTACGCTCATCATCAAATGAATATGCTCGCCGAAAAGCGAAATGAGGCACAGCGCAAACTCGACCGTGTCCTCGCTGAAAATTTCTATCGAGAGGAAGTGGAACGACCATGACGGATCAAAACGACTTCCCCATTCTCAACCCTGCCGAAGCGCGCGTTCTCGGCTGCCTGGCCGAGAAGAAGGAACTGACGCCGGATGTCTATCCGCTTTCGCTGAACGGCGCCGTCACGGCGGCCAACCAGAAGACGGCGCGCGAGCCCGTGATGGCTCTGGCCGAGGTCGAGGTCAGCCGAGCCCTGAAGACGCTCACGGAAAAGGGGTTGGTGCGCCAGGCTGTCGCGTCGCGCGTCGAGCGTTACGAACATCTCCTGGCGCAGAAATTTTCCCTCACGCAGTCGCAGATCGCGATCATCGGCCTGCTTCTCTTGCGGGGGCCGCAGAC
>JAEYXI010000077.1 GCA_023428515.1 Pseudomonadota bacterium
TTCTCGCCGATGCTCGTCTCGATGGTCCGGCCCGGAAAATACCGGGCGGCGCGCTGCAGCGCGGTGTGGATGACGTCTCCCACATCGACCCAGTCGTGCTTCGCATCCACCGTGCCGGCCTCGATCCTGGTCATGTCGAGCAGGTTGGCGACGAAGCGCGCCAAGCGATCGCTCTCCTCCTCGATCGAGGCCAATAGATCGTCACGGCTCTCGGGCGTCATCCTGTCGCCAAGCTCGCGCAGGCTGGAGACCGCGCCGGTGATGGTCGCGAGCGGCGTCTTCAGGTCGTGCGAGATCGAAGAAAGCAGCGCCGAGCGGAACCGCTCGCCTTCGAGCCTTGCCGCCTGCTCGAGGCTTTCCTTGGAGAGCCGAGCGCGATCCATGGCGACCGCCGTCTGGTCGAGGATCGCGCCGAGGACTTGCTCCTCCTCCGCATCCAGAATTCTGCCGGCCTGCCGGTAGCCGATGACCGCGGCGACACCTGCCGATGCGCCGAGCGGGCGGAACTGGAACGGGCTGTTGGGCAAGGTGCCGGTGCCGTTGCCCGCCGGCTCGTTCTTCTCCATCGCCCAGCGAGCGGCCATCATGTCGGCGACCTCAAGCTCGGTGTCGGGAGGCCAGGCGGCCGCCAGAGCGAGTTCACCGCCATCAGCCGATAGAAACAGGATCTCGCGTTTCAGCGAAGCCTGCATCTGCGTGACGGCCGCCCAGATGACGTCGTCTGCCTTGGCCGTTCCGGAGAGCTTTCGCGAGAAGTCGTAGAGCGCCTGCGTCGAGGCGGCACGGCGGCTCGCGGTCGCCGCCTGGTCGCTCAGCCGCGACGCCAGGCCGCCGGAAATCAGCGCCGCGATGACGAAGACGACGAGGCCGAACACCTCGTGCGGAGAGGCGATTGTGAATGTGCTGACCGGCGGGATGAAGAAGAAATTGTAGGCGAACGCCGAGAAGATCGCAGCCAGCAGCGCCGCGAAATACCCGGCGTAAACCGCTGATATCAGCACCGCCAGGAGGTAGAGCAGCGAGACGTTCGGAAGATCGATGAAATGCTCGATCAGCGTTCCGAGATAGGTTGACGCCGCAACGGCGACCAAGGGAAGGCCAAGATCCCATTTGGGGTTTTTGAGCCGAAGCCATACCGGCCAGCTTCGCTTCGAGAGGGGTGCTGGCGGCAGGCGTGCTTCCTCGCTGGTCACCACATGGATGCCGAGGCCGGAGACGCGCTCGATGAGCGTATCCGGCAGCGATTTTCTGAGCAAACTTGCCGGAAAGGTCTGCCGGCGGCCGCCGATGACGATCTGCGTCACATGCTCGCGCCGCGCGGTCTTGAGGATTTCCTCGACGAAATCCTGTCCCGACACCCGCCGCGTCTCGGCGCCCAGGCTCTCCGCCAGCTTGAACGTGGCCGCAAGCCGCTGCGTGATCTCGGCGCGCGGCGGCGGGCTGTCGGCGCGTTCGATCGAGATCACCAGCCAGGGCGCGTTGAGGCCCGACGCCAACCGCGCGGCTGTGCGCACGACCTTTTCGGACAGGCGGTCCGGACCAATGCAGACCAGCAGCCGTTCGGTGGTCTGCCAGGGTCCCTCGATCGCATTCTGCTTGAGGTAGTCGACCATCTGGTCGTCGACGCGGTCGGCGGTGCGCCTGAGCGCCATCTCACGAAGCGCGGTGAGGTTGCCGAGCCGGAAGAAGCTGTCGACGGCGCGCTGGGCATTCTCCGGGAGATAAACCTTGCCCTGCTTCAGCCGCTCGATCAGCTCGGCCGGCGCCAGGTCGACCAGCAATACGTCGTCGGCGCGCTGGAGGATCGTGTCCGGCACGCGCTCCCTGACCGGCACGCCGGTGATTTCGGCGACGACGTCGGACAGGCTCTCCAGATGCTGGATGTTCAGCGCGGACCAGACGTCGATACCCGCGGCGAGCAGTTCCTCTATGTCGAGATAGCGTTTGGGGTGGCGGCTGTCTGGCGCGTTGGTATGCGCGAGCTCGTCGACTATGATGATGCCGGGCCGGCGCGCGAGCGCCGCATCGAGGTCGAATTCTTCTATCTGCCGGCCCTGATGGCTCACCTGCCGGCGCGAGAGGACTTCCAGCCCCTCCAACAAGGCGGCGGTCTCGGAGCGGCCGTGCGTCTCGACCAGGCCGACGACGACGTCGACGCCGTCAGCCTTGAGGCGGCGGGCGCGCGTCAGCATGGCGAAGGTCTTGCCGACGCCGGGCGCAGCGCCCAGGAAAAGGGTCAGCTTGCCCCGGCCCTCGCTACCCGCAAGCGCAAGCAGAGCGTCGGGATCGGGGCGGCTTTCAGTTTTGCGGTTCGCGTCGCCCATGATCCCTTTCAGGATTTAGGCGCATCGAGCGCCAGATTGAGTTGCAGCACGTTGATGCGCGGCTCACCGACAATACCGAGCAAGCGGCCTTCGGTGAAGCGCCCGACCAGAGCGGCGATCTCCGTTTCAGCGACGCCTCGCGCGGCGGCGACGCGCTTAATTTGAGCGTCGGCGAATTCCGGCGAGATATCAGGGTCGAGGCCCGAGCCGGACGCGGTCGCGCCGTCGGCCGGCACCGGGCCGGTGATGCCGGCGACGGTAAGGCGTTCGACATCGGTTTTCACGCGTGCGGCCAGGTTGGCTGATGTTGGGCCGAGGTTCGAGCCGGTCGAGGCGGCCGCATTGTAGGGCGCATTGGCGGTGACGGACGGTCGCGGCCAGAAGTAGCGGTCGGAGGCGAAATTCTGGCCGATCAGAGCGGAGCCGACGACTGTCTCGCCGTTGCGGATCAGGCTGCCGTTGGCCTGCGCCGGGAAGGCCAGCTGGCCGATGCCGGTGATCGCCAGCGGATAGACCAGGCCGGTCAACAGGATGAAGATGAGCGTAAGCACGATGGCGGGGCGGAGTTGAGTGAGCATGGTTACACCAGATGAAGGGCGGAGACGGCGAGGTCGACCAGCTTGATGCCCGCGAAGGGCAGGAGCAGGCCGCCGAGGCCGTAGACCAGGAGATTACGGCGCAGGAGGGCGGCGGCACCTACCGGGCGATAGGTGACGCCTTTCAGCGCCAGCGGGATCAGCGCGATGATGATCAGCGCGTTGAAGATGACTGCCGACAGGATGGCTGATTCCGGCGAGGCCAGCCCCATGATGTTGAGGGCCGAGAGCGCCGGGTAGGTGGTGACGAACAGCGCCGGGATGATGGCGAAATATTTGGCGACGTCGTTGGCGATGGAGAAGGTCGTCAGCGAGCCGCGCGTCATCAGCAGCTGCTTGCCGATCTCGACGATCTCGATGAGCTTGGTCGGGCTGGAATCGAGGTCGACCATGTTGGCCGCCTCGCGCGCGGCCTGCGTGCCGGACTGCATGGCGACGCC
Organism: Pseudomonadota bacterium; assembly: GCA_023428515.1. The sequence goes on from JAEYXI010000077.1 coordinate 3,361, forward strand.
GACATCGGCCTGCGCCAGCGCCGGCGCATCGTTGGTGCCGTCGCCGCACATGGCGATCAGCCGGCCGCCCTGCTGCTCCTTGCGGATGAAGGCGAGCTTCTGCTCCGGCGTCGCCTGGGCGAGGAAGTCGTCGACGCCTGCCTCGGAGGCGATCGCCGCGGCGGTCACCGGATTGTCGCCGGTCACCATCACGGTGCGGATGCCCATGGCGCGCAGCGCCGCGAAGCGGTCCTTGATGTCGGGCTTCACGATGTCTTTCAGGTGGATGACGCCGAGCAGGCGGGTTCCATCGACCACGCCGAGCGGCGTGCCGCCCGTGCGGGCGACACGATCGACAGCTTGCCGGAATTCGGCCGGCGCGTCCTTGTCGTCGATGCCTGCGTATTTCAGCGCGGCGTCGACCGCGCCCTTGCGGATCTGCCGCCCCTGGAAGTCGACGCCCGAAAGCCTGGTCTCGGCGGCGAACGGCACAACCTTGTCCATCCTCGTCTCAGGCTGCTTGCGGCCGAACTCTCCGGTCGCCAGCGCGACGATCGAGCGGCCCTCGGGCGTCTCGTCGCCGAGGCTGGCGAGCAGTGCTGCTTCGGCAAGCTCGGTCTGCGTTACGCCCTCGACGGGGAGGAAGTCGCTCGCCATGCGGTTGCCGAAGGTGATGGTGCCGGTCTTGTCGAGGAGCAGCGTATCCACGTCGCCCGCCGCCTCGACGGCGCGGCCCGAGGTCGCGATCACGTTGAAGCGCACGAGGCGGTCCATGCCGGCGATGCCGATCGCCGAAAGCAGGCCGCCGATGGTGGTGGGGATCAGCGTAACCAAAAGCGCGGCAAGCACGGTGACGGTGAGCACCGTGCCGGAATAGCCGGCCAGCCCCCACAGCGTGACAACGGCGATCAGGAAGATCAGCGTCAGTCCGGACAGCAGGATGGACAGTGCGATCTCGTTGGGCGTCTTCTGCCGCTCGGCGCCTTCGATCAGGGCGATCATGCGGTCGACGAAGCTGGAGCCCGGCGCAACCGTGATGCGGATGCGCAGCCAGTCCGACAGCACCTGCGTGCCGCCTGTCACCGCCGAGCGGTCGCCGCCGGATTCGCGGATAACGGGCGCGGATTCGCCGGTGATGGCGCTCTCGTTGACCGAGGCGACGCCCTCGACCACTTCGCCGTCGCCGGGGATCAGCTCGCCGGCCTCGACGATCACCATGTCGCCGACCCTAAGGTCGGTGGCGGGGATCTCCTTCACCTCGATGCCGTCAGGCTTGGTCAGCTTGCGCGCGGTGAGCTGCGACTTGGCGCGGCGCAAGCTGTCGGCCTGCGCATTGCCGCGTCCCTCCGCCACGGCTACCGCGAAGGTGGCGAAGAGCACGGTGAACCAGAGCCATATGGCGATCTGGCCGGAGAAGGTGGCGTCGCCGTTTCCCGTCGCCAGGTCGCGCAGGAAGAACAGCGTGACCAGCGCCGCCACCACTTCGGTGACGAAGATGACGGGATTGCGCATCAGGTGGCGCGGGTCGAGTTTCAGGAAGGCCTGCCGGACCGCCGGTATCAGGATCGCCGGATCGAACAGGCTGTGCGCCATTGCGGGATGTCTGGACATGGAAGTGGTCCTTTAGAATGTCTGGCCGGCCAGCATCGCGAAGTGTTCGACGATGGGTCCGAGCGCGAGCGCAGGGAAGAACTGCAGGCCGCCGAGGATCAGGATGATGCCGATCAAGAGGCCGACGAAGAGCGGCGTATGGGTCGGGAACGTGCCGGCTGAGGCCGTGCCGCGCGTCTTGGCGGCCAGCGAGCCAGCGATCGCCAGCACCGGCACGACATAGG
>JAEYXI010000100.1 GCA_023428515.1 Pseudomonadota bacterium
CCATCGGCGTCCTCACCTTCACGCCCTACGACTACTGGCGCCGCACCCATGCCATCCATCACGCCTCCGCCGGCAATCTCGACGAGCGCGGGACGGGCGACATCGAGACACTGACCGTTCGTGAGTATCGCGCGCTGCCGCGACTGGGTCGCGTCCGCTATTGGCTTTACCGGCATCCGCTGGTGATGTTCGGCCTCGGTCCGGCCTGGGTCTTCCTCTGCCAGTATCGATTGCCGCTGGGCATGATGCGCGCCGGAGCACAGCCCTGGATTTCGACAGTCGCCACAAATCTCGGCATCGCGGTGCCTGCCATCGCCTTGATCTGGCTGCTCGGGATCTGGCCGTTCCTCTTGATCCAGTTGCCGATCACCCTGCTGGCGGCCACCGCCGGGGTCTGGCTGTTCTTCGTCCAGCACCAGTTCGAGGAGACCCACTGGTCACAGGCCGAGGACTGGAATTTTCAGCATGCGGCGCTGCACGGCAGCTCCCATTACGAGCTTCCCTCCGTGTTGCGCTGGTTCACCGGAAATATCGGCATCCATCACGTGCACCATCTGTCGAGCACGGTGCCGTTCTACCGGCTGCCTCAGGTGCTCAGGGACTATCCCGAACTGCGCGACGTCGGCCGCATCGGCATCCTCGACAGCATCCGCTGTGTCAGGCTCGTGCTGTGGGACGAGCAAGCCAAGCGCCTCGTCTCGTTCCGCGAAATGCGTGCGACAGCCCAGGCCGCCTGAGCGTTCCGTCACCATTTGGACGCTTCAGGCGCCAAATGACGAGATGATGGGGCAGGGGCCGTCTGACGTGGCGGCGCAATCGCGGGCCAGCCGGCGAAGCGATTCTCGCGCCGCTTCCAACTCGGCGATCTTGGCGTCGAGTGCGGTCAGTCGTTCGTTGGCGAGTGTGCGGGCGCGCGCGCGATCTTCGCCAGCGTCAAGCTCGATCAGTTCGCGGATTTGTTCAAGCGTGAAGCCGGCCACCTGGGCCGAGCGGATGAATCGCAGGCGGCGGACGTCCTCCTCGCCGTAACGCCTGATACCGCCGCCAAGGCCGGTGCCGCCGGTCCGCTCCGGCGTGGAAAGCAGGCCGCGACGCTGATAGTAGCGCACCGTTTCCACGCCTACTCCACCCTCGTGGGCAAGCCCTGCAATCGTTGTTCCAGCCATCGGTTGACTCCGTACCATGGTACGGACCCTATATAGGGTGCAATCGAACGAACCAGAAGAGAGATTGCATCATGTCCGGCACGTCGCCCAAGAGCGCCACCCTCTATCGAATGGTCATGAAGGAGCACACCTGCCCCTATGGCCTGAAGGCAAAGGACCTGCTGCAGCGCCAGGGTTTTCAGGTCGACGACCGCTGGCTTACCACGCGCGAGGAAACCGAAGCGTTCAAGGCAGAGCACGGCGTCAAGACGACGCCGCAGACCTTCATCGACGGTGAGCGCATCGGCGGCTACGACGATCTGCGCCGGCATTTCGGCAAGCCGGTCCGTGACCCGAAAGCCGTCACCTACAGGCCGGTTATCGCCCTGTTCGCCATCACGGCGCTCATGGCGCTGGCCGCCAGCCATGCCGCCTACGGCAGTGTCTTCACCATACGCGCGGCGGAATGGTTCATCGCGTTCAGCATGGCGGCCCTGGCGATGCTGAAGCTTCAGAACGTTGAGAGTTTCTCGACGATGTTCCTGAACTACGACCTGCTCGCGAAAAGATGGGTGCCCTACAGCTACATCTACCCGTTCGCGGAAGCCGGCGCCGGTATCCTGATGATCGCGGGTGCCCTCAACTGGATATCTATTCCGGTTGCGCTGTTCATTGGCACGGTCGGAGCGGTTTCGGTGTTCAAGGCCGTGTATATCGACCGTCGCGAGTTGAAATGCGCTTGCGTCGGCGGCGACAGCAACGTGCCTCTGGGCTTCGTCTCGCTGACGGAAAACGTCATGATGATCGCGATGGCGGTCTGGATGCTGGTGATGACGCTGCCTGCAACGGGTGTGGGCCACTAGCCCGCCTCTGACGCATGAATGACCCGTTCTGATTCGTCGGAGTGGGTCGCTATTCCGTCTCAGGCGTTGCCTTTCACCTTACGCCGTCACCGCCAACCTGCGCCGGCGTTCGTCGAGCATCACGACCGCAAGGCCGCTCGCCACCACCAGCGCTATGCCCGCTAGTGCTAGCGCATTGGGCAGTTCGGCGAAGACGATCAGACCGGAGATCACCGCCCAGACGGTGAAGCTGTAGAAAAACGGCGCGACCATGCCGGTCGGGCCTATGCGGTAGGCCATGAAGATGAAGAAGTGGCCGAAGATCAGGAAAAGCCCGGCGCTGACGAGAAGCGCCAGGTGGCGCGGTCCTGGCGTGACCCAGTCCTCTGTCACGAGATGCGCAACGCCGGCCCCCACAAGCACCACGATCACCGCCGAGATCGCCACGATCATGCCGGGGATGTGGCCGGCGACCCGCCGTCCGGCAATGTCGCGCGCAGCGGAAAAGACCGCATTTGAGAGGCCGAGCAGCGCATAGACCGAAATCCCCTCCATCGACGGCTGCGCGACCATCAGCGCGCCCGCGAAGCCGAGCGAGATCAGGGCCATGCGCATGCCGCCTATCCGCTCGCGGAAGAGGACCGAGACGCCGAGCAGGATCAGGAGCGGCGTGATCTGGCCGAGCGCCACCACGTCGGCGATCGGCATGTTGGCCAGCGCCACCACATAGGAGAGGATCGCCACGAGCTCGAGCAGGTTCCTGGTCAGCACGCGCCGCTCGAACATCAGGTGCATCTCGTTGCGGTAGCCAAGCAGCAAGAGCATCGGAATGCCCCACAGGAGCGCCGCAATGCCGCGCAGGAAAAGCACTTCATAGGGCGGCAGGCCGACGGTGGCGAGCTTCATCAGCGTGTCGTTGATGACATAGGCGCCGGTCGCGGCGAGCATCAGGAACGGGCCGCGAACCGCGGACGGGATGAAATGCATGATGGGAGCGTTCGGTAGGTGGCCGCAGCAGGGTGTGACGGCAAATGAGTAGAAGATTGCGCGGTTTTGGCAAGGACAAAGCCTTTTGCACTGCACTCGCGTTGCAATGCCGCGCCGCATTCCCATATTCGGCAGCGGGCTTGGAAATGCCACGAAAGCATTGTATTGAGCCGCCTTCTTTCAGGGGCCGCACCCGCTCGGCGGGGCCGTCCACAATGTCCGCCCGTATGACCTTCTGGTGAAGTCTTCATGGAAACCGTTATCATCGTCATTCATCTGATGGTCGTGCTTGCGCTTGTCGGCGTGGTGCTCCTGCAGCGCTCCGAAGGCGGCGGGCTCGGCATCGGCGGCGGTTCCGGCTTCATGACCGCGCGGGGCGCTGCGAACGCGCTGACCCGCGCCACCGCTATCCTGGCGGCCGCATTCTTCATCACCTCGCTCGGCCTTTCCCTGCTCGCACGTTATGGCGCACAGCCGACCGACATCTTCGACCGCGTGCCGGCCGGCCAGACTCAGGGACAGGGCCAGGGTGGCGTGCTCGACCAGCTCGGCGGCAGCTCCGACGTTCCCGCCCCGCCCGCCACCACGCCTCCGGCCTCCGGTGGCACGGCGACGCCTCCTGCCGACACCGCGGCTCCCGGCGGCGCCGCCCCGACCGAGGCGCCGGCGGCCACTGTTCCGCCTGCATCGGATG
>JAEYXI010000117.1 GCA_023428515.1 Pseudomonadota bacterium
CTGGATGGAGAAGGCGACGGAACACGCCGGCTCGTGGTGGCCGCATTGGCAGCAATGGGTTCTCGCGCAAGGCGATCGCCGGGTGAAAGCGAGAAGATCCGGCAAGGGCGTCAAGGTATTGGGCGACGCGCCGGGCACCTACGTGAAGGTCCGCGTGTAACATTCTTTGAAGCTTCCGGCATTGACCAGCAGGGCCAAAGCGGGCGAAAAGGTGGCTGCAAGACATGATCCGGTCTCATTTCGCACATAGTCGGGACCGGTTCGGCGCTGCAGATTCGTCGGTTCACCCGGGGGGCGAGTGAGCGTGGACGGCGAGACACCGGACCCGCGGCAGCGCGCAAGCGAGTAGGGGAAACGTTTGAATTCAGGAATGCGCCCGGCGAGCGGAAGACGCAGCGCAGCCGTTGCAGCGCTTCTTGCCGTCCTGCTCGCCTCCTGTTCCTCGACCAGCGAGCCCTCGATGGAACTTGCGGAGGCCGGCTCGGAGGCAGGTGCGCCTGCCGTTGACCTCGAGCTTGCCGAAGGCAGCAAAACCACGACCGGCAAGGGCGACGCGAACCTTCCGAAAAAGGCAGCCCTCCCCGGCGTGAAACCCGGCGAGACGAAAACCGCGGAGGCGCCCAAACCCGACGAGCAGAACGCCGCGGAGACCGCGCTGGCCGCAGCCAAGGGCGAGGCGAAACCGGAAGCGGCGGCCAAGGCGGCAGAGCCGCCCGGCGCCTCTCCAACCGGCCAGGTGCTTGAGAATGGCGGGCCGATCCTTACCGCCGGTACGATGCCCACCGCGCCGATCGAGCCCAAGAAGAAGAGCTTCCTCTCCTCCTTCTTCGGCTCGACGCCAGCCAAGGCCTCCCCCGAGGAAGACGATCCCGCGCCGGCCGCGACGGCGACACGCGAGAAGGCGAAGCCGGTCATCACCCTTCCCGATCCGAACGACGAGAAGCGCAAGAAGGACGCTGCCGTCCGCTTCGCCTCGCTGGGCGCCGAGGACGACGGCGTCGATGACGGCAGCGGCGACTTCGCCCTGCCCGGCGTGCGCAAGACCAACCTCTTCGAGATCAAGCGCAAGTCCGGCATAGACGACGACAGCGACATCGACGTCTACGAGGATATCGGCTCCTACGAGGTCGCTTCCGCCGCCGGCCTCGCCCGCCTCGCCCCCAACGGCCTCCTGAAGCAGCGCGAGAGCGTCGACACGGCCTGCCTGAAGCCGAAGCTTGTGCGCATGTTGAAGCAGGTCGAGCGCCATTTCGGAAAACGGCTGGTCGTCACGTCCGGCTACCGCAGCCCTTCCTACAACAAGAAGGTGCGCGGCGCGGAGAAGTCCCAGCACATGTATTGCGCCGCCGTCGACGTGCAGCTTCCCGGCGTCAACAAGTGGGAACTCGCCCGCTATGTGCGCGCCATGCCCGGCCGTGGCGGCGTCGGCACCTACTGCCATCAGTCCGTCCACATCGACGTAGGACCCGAGCGCGACTGGAACTGGAAGTGCGGCGGCCGCAAGACCTGAGCCCCGCCCGCCTTGCCGAACCGGCAACAGCAACCTATCTGCCGTCAATCTTTTGGTCCCGTTGCGATCCGGCACCGGTGTCGAAAAAGTTTGAGCGGCGTGCCTTTCACGGGTTGCCGCACGCAGGCAACGCAATTAAAAGGCGCTTCGTCTTAGGCGCGCCCATCGTCTAGCGGTTAGGACACCGCCCTTTCACGGCGGTAACAGGGGTTCGATTCCCCTTGGGCGTACCAGTTAACTACCTGATTTTACTGACTATTTTGTTGCCAACCGCCTCGGCGTCGGGCTTTCGTTGTCGTTTTCGTTGCTGCTCGTTGGGTGCGCAGGGCGGCTCCATTGGACGACTCACCGCCAGCCGCGACCCGCCGGGAACGGACTGTTTGACGAGCGTCCAGGGCCGGGTTTGTTGAAAATCAAACCCCCTGCGTATCCTTCCACACGATCCTCCGCTTGTACTCGATGCGATCGATCCGCCGCAGCCACGCCTTGTCGGCTATGTCGCTCGGTGGCCCGCCGAGCCGGAAATCGAGCGAGCCCTTCCCGTCGCACTTCCGGCAGCGCAACCGCCCCACGTCCACAACGTCGTCACATTCGATGTTGCCGAACGCCTTCCTGAGATCGGCAACGAAGTAGTACCGCTGGCGCTTGCAATAAGTGCACCGGATCGAGGCAAAGCGGTTGCTCTGCTCGGCGTCGCGGAGCGTGTAGGATCCTTTCCGTTTCGGCCAATAGGGTTCGGGCATGCGCTATCGATAGGAACCCATTCCTCCGGCCGTCAATCTCGGATTGACTCTTTTGTTCTATTTTTGTTCACTGTGGAAAACAGGAGACAACCATGGAACACGCGCCTGCTTCAGCCCTCCATTTGAACGCCGTCCAGATCGGAGAATCTGTGGACGAAAACGGCACGCCAGTCGGCATCCTCACGCTCGGGTCGGGTGAAGGGTCTTTCGACTTCGTCATCACCGACAAGGCTGCCGACATCATCATCGAGGCCATGCACGGCATCAAGGACGCCATCCAGGGCGACTAGGGGTCATGTGCGGCCGCTTCACCCGCTTCCATAATTGGGCGGACATCCACGAGATGTATCGCCTGCTGCCGGCGACAGAGATCGGCCGCAACACCGAGGCGCGCTACAACATCGCGCCGACCGAGGACGTGTATTTCGTCACTGCGGACGAGGACGACGGCCAGAAGGTCGCCCAAGGGCGCTGGTGGTTGGTTCCGTGGTGGGCGAAGGAGATACCGAAGGGCGCGATGTTCAACGCCCGGATCGAGACGGCCGACACAGGCGGCGCCTTCAAGGATGCATGGAAGTCGAAGCGCTGCCTGATCCCGGCTGACGGCTTCTATGAGTGGACAAGGAACCAGTCGGACGGCGGCCGCGACCCCTGGTTCATCCATCTGCCCGGCACGCAGCCCTTCAGCTTCGCCGGCCTGTGGGCGCACAATTCGAAACTCCACGTGACGAGTTGCACCATAATCACCATGCCGGCCAGCGAGCCGATGAGAGAGCTTCACGATCGCCAGCCGGCCATCCTGGCGCCGGAGGCCTATGACGCCTGGATCGACCCGGAGACGCCAGCGGCGGATGTGAAGCCGCTGCTGGCGCGCAATCTCGACGGCGAGTTGCAGTTCCACCGCGTCGATCGCCGGGTGAATGCCGCGAGCCGGACTGACAAGCCGAACGACGACGCCTCGATGATAGGACCGATCAACCCACTATGAGCGACGGCCTTCTCCCCGAGCGCAAGATGCCGAAGCTGATCGTTGCGGCCGCATTCGACCGCGGCGAGGACGGCGAGTTGTTTCCGATCTATGGCCCCGCCGAGCAACAGACCGAGGAGCGCGCGGTGCGCGTCGCCAAGTCGCTGGCGACAAAGCATGCCGGCGTCATTGCCTGGAGCCGGGAGGCCAATCCCGCCTTCGGCGAGTATGGCCCGCCGAAGACGCTGTTTCAGGCCGGCGACGTACCGGACATGGAATGATGGGCGACGAGATTCGTATCGGCGCCGAAGACGCCAGGCCACGTCACACCGGTCTGTTTGAGCACTATTGCGAGCATCCCGGCTGCAAGGAGTGGGGAAGCTGGGGCTATTCCCGCACCAAGCTGGAAACGCGGTGGTTTTGCAGAGAGCATCGCGATGACGGCGAGACCTGGCTGGGACGCCAGTAATCACTCGACGAGGATATCCGCCTCCTTCGCGGCCGCCTCAAATGCCCTCCTGGCAGCGCGCGCCTTCTTGCCGCCCTCCAGGACAGCCAAGCATGCTTTCCCGGCTGCAACGTACATTGGACCGTTCGCGATAGGCCATTTGCCCACCAAGCACTCTGCGGCCTCGCGCGTCGACGTGACGATACGGATCTTGCCCGATCTGCCAAACAATATTTTTACGGGGTGATCGAACTGCCCGATCTCCATGCGGGTACTCCAAACGACGCGACTCAAGTCGAATTGGAGGATTCGGTTCCGGAACTACTTCGCCGGCTGCGCTGTTTTACCGCTTTCGGATGGAGATGCCCCATGGGTGATAACCGCAACAACCGTGAAACCGGCGCCCGGCACGCGGCGGCCAAGTCAGACGCCGATGCCAGTGATGCCTTTTCTCAGGACGCTGCGACCAACCGGAAGCCGCCGGGCGGCATTGGGAACGCTGAGCCGCT
>JAEYXI010000125.1 GCA_023428515.1 Pseudomonadota bacterium
CCGGGGTCTTGCGCGAATGCCGCCCGCGCCCGCCACAGACATGCAGGCCCAACTCGCGCTCGAGCGGCCGCAGCCCGCCCTTGAGCGCGCCGATCACGCTGGTGGTGATGCCCGAGGAGTGCCAGTCCATGCCCATCACGGCGCCGAAGGACTGGAACCAGAAGGGATGCGCCAGGCGGCGCAGAAGCTCGTCGCGGCCATATTCGAGCACGACCGCCTGGCAGATGACGGCGCCGAGCCTAGTCATGCGCTCGCCGAGCCATTTCGGCACGCGGCCGCCATGCAGCGGCAGATCGGCGCTGCCCGTGCGCTGGGTCACGATTTCGGTCCTTGCTGTTACCCTGGGAGTAAAGCGTGTTTCCGTTTTGTTCGCAAGCGGTTCCGCCGAAATCACGATAGGCCGGTCGCAACGACGCACGCTGCGGCCGACCTGCTCGTCGGCCGGTGAAGTCGGTCGTCTTGGCGATGCGTCAGTTGCTAGTAGAAAAAGCGCTCTTCGACGATCTTGCCGTCCTTGACGGTGTAGAGGGCGACCTCTTCCATGGCGACGCGCTTGCCCGTCGACTTTGGCGTCAGATCGTATTTGAGGCGGACGGCGAACTGGTCGCCGTTGACGAACGGGCCTTCAACGGAACCGCCGTGGACTTCGTGGTTCGCTTGCCACCACTCTCCCTTCTGCTTCACGGCATCCCTGCCGCGGCTGACGGCCTGCGGCCCTTCCTGGGCTTCGTAGCTGACGATGTCGTCGGCGTTGTATTTCGTCGCGGCGGCTTCGTCGTCGCCCTTCTTCAGGAGTTCGGTAAAATCCTTGGCGATATCTGCGGTGGTCATGGCGATTCCTCCTTGTTCATCGGCACAAGTATGGAACCGCCCGCACGGTTTGCCACCGCTCGGCGGCAAAATAGCTGACAACCTCGTGTCAGGAATATCGCGTTGCCGGGCAGGTGCGAGGCACGGCGAAAAGAGCTGTTTCAGGAAGCGGGCGCGACCGGAACGTTGTCGATCAGCCTGACCTGGCCGAGCCAGACGGCGGCGAGCAGCCGCGCCGGCTCGGAGGCTCTGGTCAGCGGCGCGAGCGTCGCGGCCGAGCAGAGCTCGATATATTCGACCTCGCCGAAGCCATCGTCGCCGAGAGCCTTCCGAGCTTCGGCGAGGAGTGGGCCTGCATCGGCGCCTGCGGCGAGTTTTTCCGCGGCGTCGAACAGTATGGCGGCGAGGCGGGGCGCAAGCGCCCGCTCCGCCGGCGTCAGGCGCACGTTGCGCGAGGACATTGCGAGGCCGTCCGCCTCGCGGATGGTCGGACAGGCGACGACCTCGATCGGGATATCGAGATCGCGAGCCATACGGCGCACGACCTGCAACTGCTGGAAATCCTTCTCGCCGAAAAAGGCGAAGTCGGCGCCCGACTGCAGGAAGAGTTTCGCGACGACCGTTGCCACGCCGTCGAAATGGCCGGGACGGAAGCGGCCTTCCATGCCTTCGCTGGCGCCGGCGACCGAGACGGTGGTGGAGAATCCCTCGGGATAAATCTCCTCGGCGTTCGGCGCGTAGAGGAGATGCGCGCCTGCCACGGCGAGCTTGGCCGCGTCGCTGTCCTCGGTGCGCGGATAGGCGGCGAGGTCGGCGGGATTGTTGAACTGTTTTGGGTTTACGAAGAGGGTGACAATGACGCGATCGGTGCGCGCCAGCCCGGCGCGGACGAGACTGAGGTGCCCTTCATGCAGTGCGCCCATGGTCGGCACGAGGCCGACGGAAAGCCCTTCGGCGCGCCAGCCGGCGACCGTCTTGCGCAGGTCCGAGACGGTGCGGACGATCGGCACGGCCATCAAGGTTTCTTCCCCGGCACCGTCTCCGAGAAGACATGCTCGGGCGCGGGGAAACGGCGCTGGCGCACATCTTCGGCATAGGCTGCGACGGCTTCCGACGCGGCGTGTCCGAGTTCCGCATAGCGCTTGACGAATTTCGGCCGGAAATCGGTGAACAGGCCGAGCATGTCGTCGACCACGAGGATCTGGCCGTCGCAGGCGGGCGAAGCGCCGATGCCGATGGTGGGGATGGCGATCTCGGCGGTGATCGTGCGGGCGAGGGTTTCGGGCACTTTTTCCAGCACGACGGAGAACGCTCCCGCTTCGGCGACTGCACGTGCGTCGGCGACCACCCTGTCGGCGTCCTTGCCGCGACCCTGCACCGTGTAGCCTCCGAATGCGTTGACGCCCTGCGGGGTGAGGCCGACATGCGCCACGACGGGAATGCCACGTGCTACCAGGAAGCGGATCGTCTCGGCCATGCTGACGCCGCCTTCGAGCTTGACGGCGGCGCAGCCTGTCTCGGCCATGACGCGTGCCGCGTTGCGGAACGCTTGTTCGGGGCTTTCTTCGTAGGAACCAAACGGCATGTCGACGACGAGCAATGCGTTCTCGATGCCGCGCCTCACTGCCTGGCCGTGCATGATCATCATGTCGAGGGTCACGCCGATGGTGGACGGCAGGCCGTGCACGACCATGCCGACGCTGTCGCCGACGAGCACGAGGTCACAGTGAGGATCGACGATGCTCGCCACCGGCGTCGTGTAGGCGGTCAGGCAGACAAGGGGTACGCCGCCCTTGCGGGCACGGATGGACTGCGGGTTCAGGTCCTTGGCGTGCGCGGTCGCACTCAAACCATGTTCCTCCCAGGCAAAGGCGATTGGCGGCCCGTTTCGCACAGATTTGTGCAAGTGCGAAGGAAAAAATGCACCGCAACATAGAAGGGCTGGCCCGAGGGCGGCTAGGCTAGGCTCAGACCGCGGTTGTCTTCAGCCGCTCGGCGATGAGGTCGGCGAGGCGCGTGGCGACCTCTTCCTTGCCCATTTCGGGCCATTCCTCGACGCTTTTCCTCGAAACGATCTTCACCCTGTTGCGGTCGCCGCCCATGACTCCGCCGGAACTTGTGCCGGACGGGCCGACATCGTTGGCGACGATGAAGTCGGCGCCCTTTTTCTTCAGCTTGGCTTCGGCGTTCTTCAGCACGTCCTGGGTCTCGGCGGCGAAGCCGACGACGAGATAGGGACGCTTCTTGTGATGGCCGATCGTGGCGAGGATGTCGGGGTTCTCGACCATCTTCAGCGAAGGCGGTCCTTTGCCGGCTACCTTCTTGACCTTCTGGCCGGCGGCATCGGCCGTGCGCCAGTCGGCGACGGCTGCGACGAAGATGGCGGCGTCCGCGGGCAGAAGCTGTTCGACCGCGTCGCGCATTTCTTCGGCGCGTTCGACATGGATGGTTTTCACGCCCGCCGGATCGGGGATCGTCACGGGACCCGAGACGAGACGCACATCGGCGCCGAGCCGGGCGAGCGCCGCGGCGATGGCATGGCCCTGCTTGCCCGACGAGCGGTTGGCGATATAGCGCACCGGGTCGATCGGCTCATGCGTCGGGCCGGAGGTGACGATGATCTTTTTGCCGGCAAGCGGTTTCGGGCGACTGTCGAGAAGAGTTTCGATCGCCGCCACGATCTCCAGCGGCTCGGCCATGCGGCCGGCGCCGGCCTCGCCGCTCTCGGCCATCTCGCCGCTGTTCGGGCCGACAAAGAGGGTGCCGTCCTTTTCGAGCTGGGCGCGGTTGCGGCGCGTCGCCGGATGCGACCACATCTTCGGGTTCATCGCAGGCGCCAGCAGCACGCGCTTGTCGGTGGCGAGCAGCACGGCGGAGGCGAGGTCGTTGGCGTGGCCGCCGGCAAGTTTCGCCATCAGGTCGGTGGTTGCCGGCGCGACGACCACCAAGTCTGCACCACGCGCGAGTCGGATATGGCCGACATCCTGCTCGTCTTGGCGATCGAAGAGATCGGTGAAGACATGATCGGCGGTGAGTGCGCCGACCGAGAGCGGCGTGATGAATTCCTGCGCGGCCGATGTCATCACGCAGCGCACCGAAGCGCCGCGTTCGCGCAGCCGGCGGATCAGGTCGAGCGATTTGTAGGCCGCGATGCCGCCGCCGATGATGAGCAGGATGTGTTTGGAGGAGAGGGTCATCAGGCCTCCATCATGCTGGCTTCAGCGCGGGTTCGATGTCGGTATGGATGAAGTCATCGCCCTTGAACAGCAGGGGGAGGTTGCGCGACTTCGCCAACGCATACGAAAAGCAATCGCCCATGTTCAAGCTTGCACGATGGCCGGAGCCTCGGCCATAGAGCGAATAGGCTGCGCGGGCTTGACGCAGTTGAGTGTCGTCGAATGCCACTGGCGTCATGTCGAGAAGCTCGACTAAGGCCTCAAGTCGATCGCTGCCGTCTGGGAAGCGTTCGTTTGCCGCTACGCAACTGGTCTCGAACAGGGTTGCGAAGCTCACCAAGACGCTATCTGCCTTGTGGAATTCTTTCTTGAACAGATATCCGTCCGACTCGTCGTTTAGAATGGCGATGATCGCTGACGTATCAGTGACGAAGGACGTCACCGCAGGCCTTCGTCCCACATCTCGTCGCTGACTTTCTTAAGGTCAAAGGGCTGCGTTGGCTTCCGGCCGAGCTTGCTCAAAGCCTCAATGGACGGCTTGCGGCGTCCTGTCGGGGCGGCCACGCCACGTGCCAGCGCATCGCGCGCTTCCTGTTCCATCGAGACGCCCCGATCGGCCGCGCGCCTGCGTAATTCGCGCTTCAAGTCGTCGGGGACGTTCCGGATCATCATGGTAGCCATCGTCAGCCTCCAATGCCAGCAATGTAAGCATTGCTAGCATTGCAGTCAAATCAGCCAAGCTTGATCGCAATCCAAACCAGCGCCAGCGCAATCACCCAGAGCGCGACGCGGCCCCAGCGGGTGGCGCGGGCCTCGGCCTTGCCGATGCGCGTGGTCGTATCCTCGTCGAAGCGCAGGCCGTTTTCGGCCATCGCGTCGATCTCGCGGGAAAGACGCTCGGCGCGATGCGCGAACTCGGGCGCCTGGCGAGCAAGCGAGACCAGCGCGCTGACGCCGTCGCGGGCATCTTCCAGAATGCCGCGGGGCCCGAGATTCTGGCGAATCCAGTCGCCGACCACCGGCTCGGAGGTCTTCCACATGTTGAAATGCGGATCGAGCGTGCGCGCCACGCCCTCGACCACGACCATGGTCTTCTGCAAGAGCACGAGCTCGGTGCGGGTCTGCATGTCGAAGAGGTCAGTAACTTCGAAGAGCAGCGTCAGAAGCCGTGCCATGGAGATGGTTTCGGCCGGCTGGCCGTGGATCGGCTCGCCGATGGCGCGGATCGCCTGGGCGAAGGCCTCGACATTATGCGTGCGCGGCACGTAGCCGGCCTCGAAATGCACCTCGGCGACGCGCAGATAGTCGCGCGTGATGAAGCCGTAGAGGATCTCGGCGAGGAAGCGGCGCTCCTTCTTACCGAGCCGGCCGGTGATGCCGAAATCGACGCCGACGATGGTGCCGTCCGGTTCGACGAAGAGGTTGCCGGGGTGCATGTCGGCATGGAAGAAGCCGTCGCGCAGCGTGTGGCGCAGGAAGGACTGGACGAGCGTCGCGGCGAGCGCCTTGAGGTCGTGGCCGGCGGCGGCAAGTGCTGCCACGTCGGACAGCTTGGTGCCCTCGATCCACTCCATCGTCAGCACGTCGCGGCCGGTGCGGACCCAGTCGACGGCCGGCACGCGGAAGCCGGGGTCGTCTTTGGTGTTCTCGCCGAGCTCGGAAAGGGCGGCGGCCTCCAGCCTCAGATCCATCTCGATCTTGGTGGTCTGGGCGAGGGTCTTGGTCACCTCGACCGGCCGCAGCCGGCGCGTGACGGGGATGTAGCGCTCCTGCAGCCGTGCGGCCAGGAAATAGGCTTCGAGATCGTGCAGGAAGGCGCGGCGCACGCCTGGCCGGATCACCTTGACGGCGGCTTTCGTGGGGACGCCGTCGCGGTCGATTTCGGCGGCGTGGACTTGCGCAATGGAAGCTGCGGCGACCGGATCGCCGAGGCTGAGGAACAGTTCGCCGACCGGACGGCCGAGCGAACCTTCGATGGCCGCCACCGAGTCGGCCATCGGGAACGTATCCATGCGATCCTGCAGCAGGGCCAGGTCGAGCGCGATGTCGTTGCCGACGACGTCGGGCCGCGTTGCGAGGAACTGGCCGAGCTTGACATAGG
>JAEYXI010000291.1 GCA_023428515.1 Pseudomonadota bacterium
GGCTATGACGAGATCAGCAGCAAACGATGATGCGGTAAGCGAAAGAATCGACCCCGCAGCAAGGAGCATCCGCCGAAAAACCATGCCGCATCCCTCAAGCGTATTTCACCAATGCCCCCACTCGTCATCTTAAACACGATTTCCACGATGCCAAGTTAAAGTTGCATGATTTTCAGGAAGTTGTGCTGGGGCGGGCAAAATCGCCGAATGACGATGCCGGCCGCAACAGCGTCACTGCGTCGCCAAGTAGAGTTCCGACGCAGCTTCCTTCAACGCCTCGCGGCCATCGTGCCGGAAATACATCATGTGCCCGCCCTCGACCGTGTCGAGGCGAATCGGCCTGGTGCCGGGAAGCGACGGAAGCTGGCTGACGAGATAGCGCGACGCCATGTAGGGCGTCACCAGATCGGTATAGCCATGAACGATCAGAACACCGAGCGCGGGGTTCAGCGAACGCGCGCGCTGGAGATCGTCCACGACGCCGGCATAACCCTGGCGGGACGGGCTCGTGCCGTAATCCCAGTTGCCGCTGACTTCTCCGTTCAACAGGCGGTAGGAGATGTCGGTTCGGAAATTCAGCTCGTCGCGGACATAGGTGGTGAAGGCGGAGGTCAGCACCGGCACACTGCGGTCTAACACGGGATCGGGACCCGAGATGCGTGCGCTCTGCGGCGCGATGTCGGCTGTCGTGATCATGCCGTCATAGGCGCTGAGCACATTGCCGTCCTTTCGCGCGAACTCCCTGGCGAAGAGCGATGTCGGAATGCGCGCAAAATTGCGCTGGACGAGATCGAGCGGCAGGCCGGTGATATCGGCCACACGCTGGCTGGCGGCCCGCCCGCCATGTTCCAGCCCTCCGGCGAGCGCCGCGAGATAGTCGCCAAGCGCGTAGCCCTCGACCTCGCGCAAACGCTCCCGCAGGGCCTGGCCGGAGACGCCTTCGCTGCTCAGGCGGACCGCCGCGAGCGAAGGCAATTCCAACGCCCAATGCAGCGGATCGAACTGGTCGGGGCGCACGAGCATGAATTCGAGCGCCGGCGAGATCAGCACAACGCCGCGCGGCGTGATGCCGACATCCTCCTGCAGCGTCCTGGCCAGCAACGCGGCACGGAACCCGCCATAACTTTCGCCGGCCAGAAACACGGGCGATCTCGTGCGGCCAGTCTTGGCAAGATAAAGACGGATGAAGGCGCCCATCGAGGAAGCGTCCTGATCGACACCCCAGAAAGTGCGGTTTTCCTGGCCGGGAGCCGGCCGGCTGTAGCCGGTGCCGACAGGATCGACGAAGACGAGGTCGGTCATGTCGAGCCAGGTGTCCGGATTGTCGATCAGTCTCTGCGGCGACGGCAGAAAGTCGCCGTTCGGCGCCGTCGCTATGATGCGCGGGCCGAGCGCGCTGAGATGCAGATAGGCTGACGCCGCACCCGGACCGCCGTTGAAGACAAAGGTGATCGGACGCTGACGGACTTCCGAGGACGGATCGGAAGGCAGCGCATCATAAGCGACGTAGAAGATTTCCGCAGTGACATCGCCGTCGCCCGCGAGCAGCGACAGCGTACCGGCCGTGGCCTGGTACCTTATCGTCCGCCCGTCGACACCGACCGATTGATCGGTTGGCTTGGGAAGAGGACGCAGGCAAAGACCGCCGCCGGCCGGCGCCGGCCTTTCCCGCAATTCCGCGTGCACAGGCCCAAGACCGCCGGCAAGCAGCAGAAGGGCAAGGGCAGCGTTTCTCAAGATGGACAGCATCAGGACTCCCGTTCCGAGCGAAGGCTGGAGGCTATCACGCCGGCCGCTCTCACGAAGTCACAGCATCGTGTCCATTCCCAGGGCGGTGGTCCCCTCAAGCCCACTCGCCCTGCCGGAAGACAGGAACGCGGCTGCCGTCGGTGCGAATGCCGTCTATGTCGATCCGGTTCGAGCCGATCATCCAGTCGATGTGGATCAGGCTCTTGTTGCCGCCCTGTGCGGCAACCTGATCCGGCGTGAGCTTGTCACCGCCGATGAAACATTTCGAATAGCACTGGCCGAGCGCGATGTGGCAGGAGGCGTTCTCATCGAAGAGCGTGTTCAGGAAGAGGATGCCACTCTTCGAGATCGGCGAGGAATGCGGCACCAGCGCGACCTCGCCGAGACGGCGTGCGCCGTCGTCGGTGTCGAGCACCTTGTTCAAGACCTGCTCGCCGCGCGCGGCTTTGGCCTCGACGATGCGGCCGGCCTCGAAGCGCACCGATATCTCGTCGATCAGCGTGCCCTGGTAGGAAAGCGGCTTGGTGCTCGAGACATGGCCTTCGACCCTCAGCGCATGCGGCGTGGTGAAGACTTCCTCGGTCGGGATGTTGGGATTGCAGACGATGCCGTTCTTGGCTGCCGACGCGCCGCCCTGCCATTCATGGCCGTCGGCAAGACCGATCGTCAGCTCGGTGCCTGGACCGGTGTAGTGGAGCGCGGAGAAACGCTCGCCATTCAGCCATTCCGTGCGGCCGCGCAGCGCCTTGTTGTGAGCCGCCCATGCCGCGACGGGATCGCCGCCGTCGACCCTGGACGCGGAGAAGATCGCATCGGCGAGCTTCGCCACGGCGACACTTTCCTCGTCGCCCGCGAAGACCTGCCTGGCCCATGAGGCGCCGGGATAGGCGATGATGTTCCAGTTGATGTCGAAGCCGGCGATCTTCTCCAGCGCCGGCTGGTAGGCGACCGAGTTCGCCTTGTTGGCGCGCGCGACCTTCTCCGGCTGCTCGCTGGAGAGCAGCATCGGGTTGTCGCCAACGATGGCGAGCCGCGCCGTATTAGCCGAGAACGCCTTCGCCATGCCTTCGTAGAGCCAGGACGGCGCACGGTCGAAGCTGGGGTCGGACGCCGAGCGGTAGCGGGCGAGCGTGATCTCCTCGTCGGAAAGGATGGGAGTGACGAGGCCCGCGCCGGCCTCATAGGCATGTTTGGCAATCCGCCGCACGAGCGGCAAAGCGACGGAGGGCGCGGTGAGCAGCAGGTCCTGCCCGGGCTGCAGGTTCAGTCCTACCTTGACCGCCACCTCGGCCAACCGGTCGAGCTTCTCCGGGTCTATCGCTGCTGTGATGTTCTGGGCGTGGCTGGTCATGGGCTTGGTCCTGCGGTGCTGTTGGCTTGACGTGCTTGCGCGATCGAGCGCTATTCAGCAAGCCACAATCGAGCGGATTTTTGTCCATCTGATCGATGTCGCCTTCCGGATGGAACATTTCCGTTTTGGGACGGAGGCAACATAGCCATCGCGCGAATATCGGCTATGTTGCGCCCATCCTGGGAATCGAGCGCCGGAATTGCTTCCCTGCAGTCACGGCGTGCGAACCACACCGGGGCAAGGCCTCTCTATGTTGGGGGAAGTCGCATGATCACAATCGCCGATATCGAAGCGGCCCAGGATCGCATATCACCCTACGTCAGGCGGACGCCGATCATCGGAGCTTCGCGGACCAGAGATCCGCTGCCCGTGACCGCCAGCGTGACGTTGAAGCTCGAACTCAACCAGGTCACGGGGTCCTTCAAGGCGCGAGGCGCCATGAACCGACTGCTCGGCACTCCTCCCGATGAAATCAAGGCGGGCATCGTAACCGCTTCCGGCGGCAATCATGGCCTGGCTGTCGCACGCACGGCGAAGGTCGCGGACGTACCGGCGGTGATCTACGTTCCGGAGAACGTGTCTCCGGCGAAGGTCGCCAAGATGCGCAAATGGGAGGCGGACGTACGCGTTGTCGGCGCCGACTGGAGCGTTTCGAACGAGGCGGCGCTGGATTATGCCCGCACCAGCGGCGCCTCCTACTTCCACCCCTTCGCCGATCCGCTTGTTGTCGCCGGCCAGGGAACGCTCGGCCTGGAGATTCTGGACCAGACCTGGGATTTCGACACGATCGTGGTGGCTATCGGCGGAGGCGGATTGATCTCCGGCCTTTCGACGGCAATCAAGGCAAGGCGGCCCGAAGTGCGGGTGGTCGGGGTGGAGCCGGAGGGCTCGCCTACCCTGAAAGCGAGCCTCGACGCCGGCGAGGTAGTGACCCTGGAGAAAGTGACCAGCCGCGTCCCGACGATGAGTTGTCGGCGCACCGACGAACGCCTGTTCGAACTGGTGCGGCCCAATATAGCCGAGGTCGTG
The DNA here is from genome assembly GCA_023428515.1 of Pseudomonadota bacterium. The sequence goes on from JAEYXI010000291.1 coordinate 4,130, forward strand.
CTGGTCTCCGACGACGCCATGCAGGCCGCGTCGCGGTGGTTGTGGTTCGAGTTCGGCATCGCCGCCGATCTTTCGGGTGCAGCCTCGATCGCGGCGTTGCAGAGCGGCCATCCGGTGTTCGCCGACAGCAAGCGGATATGCGCCTTGGTCTGCGGCGCGGGATCGGAAGGCACTACGGAGTAAGCCTAGAAAAGCGGCGCGCCGACACCGAATGCCGGCACGCCTGTCGATCAGTCGGCGACCACATCCCAGCTTTCGTCCGGGTTGAACCGGTCGATATACTTCACGATCGCCTCGGTTGCCGCGCCAAGGTCGGTTTCGTAGACGATGCCGCTCTGGTTCACGGCGAACGTCTTCACTCCGGTCTCGCCATATTTCGCGGGCCAGGCGAGGAGCGCAAAGCCGCCGATCATGTTGCCGTTGATGACGTAGTCGTAGGCGCCGCCGGCAATGTTGTCGCCCTGGCTGGTCAGGATCTTGTATTTGTAGCCGAAATAGCCCTCGCCCTTGGCTGCGTCGTCGAGTTCCGACTGGTCGAGATCGCCGGCCGGGCTCTCGCCGTTGACATCGTCCGTCGGCCAGTAGAGGCCATCGGTCATGCCTTCGCTGCTGACCAGCTTCTGCGCGAATTCCTCGACACCATCCCCGTCACGATCCTCGGAGGCATAATCCTCCTGTGCATCGACATAGGCGCGCATGGTCTCGATCGTCTGCAACTCGTTCTCGCCGACCCGGCGGTTCACGATCTCCGCCAAGCCGTCAAACGTATCGAAGGCCCAACCGTCTTCGCTCTTAACGATCGGAAAGGGTAGCGGCCAGAGCTTTTCGCCGATGATGACCGTACGCCGGTCGCCATCGCCTTCAAGCGAGAGATTCTTTGCAGCGCCCTCCTTGATCGCCGCGAGCGCATCGTCTGTGTTTTCGTCAGCCTTCAATTTCGCCGGATCGAGGCCAAGCAAGGCGGCAACTGGATCCGAGCCATCGCTCTCCAGCGCCTTCTTAAAGGCTTCAAGCGCGGCCTCCGGCGTGGCGAAAGCCGGCGGCTCGGTCTCAGCTGCCAGCGCCTCGATCGCGGGAACCGCGACTTCAGGCGCCGCATCCTCCTGCTGCGCCGCCTCCTGCGCGGAGGCGATTGTCGTCACGGTAGCCGCCAATCCAATCGCCAGGGCAATCGAGCAGACGGAACGGGAAAGCTTTTTGCGAAGCATCTTTGTCATGGCCATCTCCTCTCGTTCCATCAGCGCCGACGCCCGCCGCCGCGTCCGCCGCCACCACCGCGCCCACCGCCGGCGCTTGGCCGCCGGATTTGCTTGTGCGCGCCACCGCGATTGCCACCGCCCATTGACTGGTGACCGCGATTGGAGTTCACGCGCTGCTGCTTGCCGCGATTTGGATTGCCCAGCCCTGACGGGTTCTTCGGCCGGTTATCTCTCTTGGCCGCGGGCTTCGGCTTGCCGGCCGAACGATTCACCTTCGTCTGCTTTGGCCGATCACGGTTTACGCTCGGCTTGTTGCCACCCGCACGATTGGCGGCCCCCTCCCGGTTGCCCGGCCGATCGAGGTTCTGTCGGTTGCCGGCATTTGGTCGGTTCGCGGCCTGTCCCTTCAGTCCATCCTGGACGCTCTTGCGCACGTCCCTCGTGCCGGCGCCGCCCTGGCCAGGGCGGTTGCCTGGCCGTTTTGCATCGGCTTTCTTGATGTCGCGCGCGCGATCACCGATCGAGTTGTCGCCATTCTGCTTGACACGGTTCTTGAATTCGCTGCGATCGAATTTGTTGAACTGGTCGCGGTCGAACTTGATCTTGTTGCGATCGATGTTCTTC
>JAEYXI010000352.1 GCA_023428515.1 Pseudomonadota bacterium
CTCGATCCGGAGACCACCCCCCCGCATTCCACGACGCACGAGCGGGGCCGGCACCCCGGCCCCCAAACGTGCTCACATGGCGTTGATCTTGTCGACCATTCCCGCAGGCCAATCCTTCGCAAGGTCGGACGCGAGATACTGTTCCTGGACGTGCTTGCGGAAGGCGTCCAGATCGGGCTCGTAGATCTTCAGGCCCTTGCCCTTGAACGTCTCCACCAGCTCCTTTTCATGCGTCAGGTGCTTTTCCGTCGAGAAATCGATCGCGGCATCGGCGGCTGCCTGCACCTTCGCCTGCTTCTCCGCGCCCATTTCATCCCAGACCTTCTTGGAGATGCTGAGAAGGTCGAAGCCGACGAGATGCGACGTCATCACGATCTGGCTCATCACCTCGTAGAACTTCATGTTCTCGACGTTGGGAAGCGGATTGTCCTGGCCGTCGATCGCGCCCGTCTGGAGGCCGGTATAGACTTCGGCATAGGCCATCGGCGTCGGGTTGGCACCGAGCGCGGTACCGAGGAACTGCCAGGCGTCGCCGCCGGGCATGCGAAGCTTGACTCCGGCAAGGTCGGCGGGAACTTTTACTTCCTTGTCCGGCTTCAGTCCCACCTGGCGCACGCCAAAATAGGTCGGGCCAAGGATCACCACGCCGAGCTGGTCCTCGGCCATCTTCTTCAGCTCCGTGCCGGACTCGCTGGCGAAGAACGTCTTGAGGTGCGCCGCATCGCGGAACAGGTATCCGGCGGTCACGATCGACCATGCCGGGATCTGCTTGGAGATGTCCTGCGGCGCGATGTTGCCCATCTCGAGGTTGCCGCGCTGGATGGCGACGAGCTCGGTGCCCTGCTTGAAGAGATTGCCCCCGTAATAGCCGTCGAAGACGAAATCATCCTTGATGGCGTCGGAGAACATCTTCATCATCTCGGCGCGGATATCCTGCTCCGAGAAGACGGCCGAGAAGCGCAGCTTCGGTTGGTCCTGGGCAAAGGCCGGCAGGGCCGTCGCGGCGGCAAGCGCACCGGTGGCGGCCATGAACAGGCGACGGTTCATTTCAGTCTTCATGTCGATTTCCTCCCTTAGGTCGTCATGATGTTTACGTCTGGCTCAAAGCGCGTTGATCCGGTCGAGCATCCCCTCAGGCCAGTCCTTCGAGAGCGGAGACTCGAGATATTTCTTGTTCGAATATTCGCGGAACGCCTGGACGTCCGGCGTGTAGACGTCGAGCCCCTGACCCTTGAAGAACTCGACCAGCTCAGCCTCCTGCTTCAGGTATTCGGCGTCGCTCCACGCGAAAGCTTCGTCGGCCGCCTCCTGCATGGTTTTCTGCTGCTCTGGCGTCAGCGCGTCGAACACGTCGGCGTTGATCAGAAGCAGGCCGAAGCCGACATTGTGGCCGGTCAGCACGATCTGGTCGGTCACCTCGTAGAACTTCATCAGCTTGTCGTTGGGAAGCGGATTGTCCTGCGCGTCGATGGCGCCGGTCTGGAGGCCGGTATAGACCTCGGCATAATCCATCGCGACCGGGTTGGCGCCGATCGATTCACCCAGGAACTGCCACGCCTCCCCGCCCGGCATCCTGAGCTTCAGGCCGGCAAGATCTTCCGGCTTCTCGATCTTCTTGTCGCCTTTCAGGTTGACGTGGCGCGTGCCGTAATAGGCCGGTGCAAGCACAACCACGCCCATCTCCTCGCGGGCCATCTTCTTGAATTCGTCACCGATCTCGCTGTCGAAGATCGCCTTCAGGTGCTTGGCGTCGCGTACCAGGTAGGCGGCGGTCAGGATCGAAAAGGCCGGCACCTGCTTGGCGAAATCCGAAGGCGGCATGAGCGCCATCTCGAGATTGCCGCGCTGGACGGCGACGATCTCGGTGCCCTGCTTGTAGAGCGTCGAGCCGAAATAGGGATCGAAGGCGAAGTCGGAACCGAGCTTCTTGGCAAAAATGTCGACCAGCGCAACCGAGCGCGGCGCGTCCGCGGTGGTCGAATCGGCAAAACGCAGCTTGATCGGCTCGGCCATCGCCCGCCCGACAGCCCCAAGCAGGCCGATGGCGGCGACACCCGCAACGACCAGCCTTCTCGAAATGGATATATGCATCTGTTCCTCCAAATATCACGGGCCGAAGCGGTGTTCCGGCAACCCCTGCCCCGCCCCTTCGATGGCGAGAAGCGCTCCCGCCAAAGGTTCGGCGGCGAGTTGCGCGTCGGACAGGAATTTCCGGGCCGTGGTCACATAAAGCGTCTTCAGGTCGCGCCCGCCGAAAGCGAGGCAGGTCGGGTTGGTGACCGGCAGCGCGATCGAGCGATCGATCCGCCCGTCCGGGCGGTAGCGCACGATGCGCCCGCCTGCGAAGAAGGCGGCCCAGAGGCAACCGTCGACGTCGACGCAGGCCCCGTCCGGCCGGTCGCCGGTCGCGCTGTAATCGGCCAACACGCGTCGGTTGGTGACGACGCCGTCGTCGAGATCGAGGTCGTAGGCATAGCTCGTGTAGCGCCGCGTGTCGGTGAAATAGAGCGTCTTGCCGTCCGGCGAGAAGGCGATGCCGTTCGACACGATGATGCCGCTTTCCATACGCGTCGCCATGCCGTCGGTATCGATGCGGTAGAGCGATCCGTTCGGGCGGGACAGCCCATTGTCCATCGTGCCGACCCAGAAGCGTCCGCGTGCATCGACGCGGCCGTCGTTCAACCTGTTGTCGAGGCCGTGTTCGATGGACAGCAGATCGCAGCGGTAGCTGGTGTCGGCATCGCGCGCGTAGAGCGTCAGGTCTTCCGCCAGGAGCCGGTCGCCCGCCTTGGTAAGCGCCTGCGTACCGGCATAGACGCCCGGCAGCGTGACCGTATCCTGCGCACCGGTCGCGGGATCGTAGGAGTGCAGTCTGGGATTCTCGATATCGATCCACCAGAGCAAGTTGGTGCGATCGCACCAGAGCGGCGTCTCGCCCAGCCGGTCCCCTGTGTCTGCGGCGCGCTCTATCCGGAAACTTGCTGCCCTCATGTTCATGCGGCCGCCTCGAAATGACCAGCCATGGCAAGGCTGTCGGCCTTCCGGCCGGTAAAAAGCTCGAAAGCCCGCGCCGCCTGGTTGATCGCCATGCCGATGCCCGGCAGCGTGCAGCACCCGATTGCCGCCGCCCGGCGCAACAGTTCTGTCTCGGCCGGGAAATAGACGATGTCGGCCACCCATTTCTCGGGCGCGAGCAGCGAAGTGTCGAAGGGCGTGCCCGGATATTTCGCCATTCCGACCGGCGTCGTATTGACCACTCCCTCGGCCTCGCCCACGGCAGAGCGAGCATCCAGCGAAGCGAAGATGCGGGCAGGAAAGGCAGCGCTCATCCTGGCTGCAAGGCTGTCCGCCTTTGTGGGGTCGCTGTCGACCACGGTTACCTCGCCGGCGCCGAGTTCCATTAACGCGTGGGCGACCGCAGCCCCCGCCCCGCCGGCGCCGAAAAGCGCGACGTGCTCCAGCGGTGCACCGGCCATCGACTGGCGGAAACTCTCCGCAAACCCCCAGCTATCCGTGTTGTGGCCCTCGCGAAGATCTCCGCGGAAGAGCACCGTGTTCACGGCCCCGACGGCACTCGCCTCGGGAGAGAGCCAGTCCAGCAGCGGCATCACCGCCTGCTTAAAGGGATGGGTGACGTTGAGCCCCTGGAAGCCGGCCGCCTGCGCGGCGGAGACGACTTCCCCTATCGCGTCATCGCCAAGGCCCAGCTCATCGAAATCGAGAAGAAGATAGGAATAACGAATGCCCAGCCGCGTCGCCTCGCGCTCATGCATGGCCGGGCTTCGGGAGGATTGGATGCCGCGGCCGGCGAGGCCGACCACGAAGCTGCCGAAGCCAGCGCGCGCAGTGCTCTTATGTTCGGCCGCAAGGCGGCCGAACGTATCGGCAAGGCTCTCGCCCATACGTCCCGTATCCTCCCACACAGGCCGCTCTCGACTGGCTTTCCCACCGGCACAGGATAGGCCTTGTGCTCATGCAAGCCGGGCAAGTAAATGAAGCGGTCCCGATTTCGAGACAATGTACTAACTGGTTAGTTTAGTCAATCGCCGGCAGTCGCCGGCCCAATGGATGCTGCATGACGGTGGTGAAGAAAGCACGGAAATCCACGCGTGAAAGCGGGACGACACGCGTCCAGGATCCTGAAGGCACACGGCGAAACATCCTGGAAGTCGCCTCGAAAGAGTTCGCACTCAACGGCCTTTCGGGCGCCCGGATCGATGAGATCGCCGCGCAGACCCGCTCCAGCAAGCGCATGATCTATTACTATTTCGGCGACAAGGAAGGACTCTACCTGCATGCGCTCGAGAATGCCTATCGCCAGGTGCGCGAAGGCGAGGCGCAGCTCGATATCGAAGGTCTTTCTCCCATGGCTGCGCTGACCAAACTCGTCGAATTCACCTTCGACCATCATCATCGCCATGAGGAGTTCATCCGCATGGTGATGATCGAGAACATTCATCACGGTCAGTATCTCGAGCAGTCCAAGGTGATCCGCGAACTCAACGTGACGGCCATCGATCACATCTCGCGCATCTATTCGCGCGGCGTCGAGGAAGGCGCCTTTCGGCCGGGCCTCGATCCGGTCGAACTGCATTGGCAGGTCAGCGCACTCTGCTTCTTCAACGTGTCCAACCGCGCGACCTTCTCGAAGATCTTCGGCCGCGATGTCGGCTCAACCAAGCAGTTGGCGCGTCTCAAGCGCAATACCGTCGAATCCCTGCTGCGTTTCGTCGCCAAGGGGAAGACGCCAACTCCCTGACGCCGGCGGCGGCCTAGCTTGCCTCCTCATCGCTCCTATCCTAATTATGTACGAACTGGTTCGTTCATTCTGCTTTCAGGGAGGAAGTGCGGGTGAAAACCTCGATCGCGACAGTCTCGATCGCAGGCGATCTCGCCGAAAAGGTCGCAGCGATTTCCGCTGCCGGTTTTGACGGCGTCGAGATTTTCGAGAACGATTTCCTGGCTTTCGATGGCTCGCCGCGCGACGTCGGGCGCATCGCCGGGGATGCCGGCCTCGCCATCACGCTCTTCCAGCCGTTTCGCGACTTCGAGGGATTGCCCGACCCGCAGCGAGCGCGCGCCTTCGACCGGGCCGAACGCAAGTTCGATCTCATGCAGGAACTCGGCACCGATCTGATGCTGGTCTGTTCCTCCGTCTCTCCGGTGGCGCTCGGCGGCATCGATCGCGCCGCTGCCGATTTCCACGAATTGGGAGAGCGTGCAGCGCGGCGCGGATTGCGCGTCGGCTACGAGGCCCTCGCCTGGGGCCGGCACGTCAACGATCACCGAGATGCCTGGGAGATCGTCCGCCGCGCGGCTCACCCCAATGTCGGATTGATCCTCGATTCGTTCCACACGCTCGCACGCAACATCGATCTCTCCTCGATCCGCTCCATCCCTTCGGACAAGATCTTCATCGTCCAACTCGCCGACGCGCCGAAGATCGAGATGGACCTCCTCTACTGGAGCAGGCATTTTCGCAACATGCCCGGCGAAGGCGATCTCCCAGTCAAGGAATTCATGCAGGCTGTCGCGGCCACCGGCTATGACGGCTACCTGTCGCTCGAGATCTTCAACGACCAGTTTCGCGGGGGTTCAGCCAAGGCGATCTCCGTCGATGGCAGGCGGTCGCTCGTCTGGCTTCTGGATCAGGTCGCGCGCGAGGAGCCGGCGCTCGCTCTGGCCGCACCGCAAATCCCCGACCGCATCGCCGTCGAAGGAATAGAATTCGTCGAGTTCGCAGCCGATCCGCAGGGCGCGGAGGCTCTCGGCAAGCTGCTCACTAGCCTTGGCTTCGCCAAGGCAGGGTTCCACATCTCCAAGAACGTCACGCTTTACCGACAGGGCGAAATCAACCTCGTCGTGAACACCGAGCGCCAAGGCTTTGCGCATTCATCCTTCCTGGTCCACGGCACGTCTGCCTACGCAATCGGCTTGAAGGTCGAGGACGCAGCCGCAACAGTCGTACGCGCCGAAGCGCTCGGAGCGGAAATTTTTCACCAGCGCGTCGGACCGGGCGAGTTGTCGATCCCGGCGATCCGTGGCGTCGGCGGCGGGCTGATCTACTTCATTGACGGCAAGACCGACTTGGCGAAGGTCTGGGATATCGAGTTCAACCTCGCCACACCGCTGGCTGGAGGTGGCGCGGTCGGCCTCACCCGCATCGATCATGTCGGGCAGACCATGTTCCACGAAGAGATGCCGAGCTGGCTGCTGTTCTATGTGTCGCTGTTCGAGACGACGAAGACACCGCTGGTCGACATCGTCGATCCCGCCGGGCTTGTCCGCAGCCAGGTCATCGAAGGTCTCGACAAGCGGCTCCGCCTGACCCTGAACGGCGCGGAAAGCCGCCGGACGCTCGCCGGCCACTACATCGCCGAGACGTTCGGTTCCGGCATCCAGCATCTGGCCATGGCGACCCAGGATATTTTCGCGACGGCGGAGATGCTCAAGGCAAACGGCTTCGAACCCCTGCAGATTTCGATGAACTATTACGATGACGTCGAAGCGCGCTTCGGCCTCGACCCCGAGCTTGCCGATCGCCTTCGTGAATCGAACATCCTCTATGACCGCGACGACAAAGGGGAATTCTTCCAGCTCTATGCGCCGACCTTCGGCGAAGGTTTTATCTTCGAGATCGTCGAAAGACGCGGCGGTTACGCCGGCTATGGCGGGCCGAACGCGCCATTCCGCATCGCCGCGCAAAAGCGCATGATGCGGCCAGCCGGCATGCCGAAGGTCGCCTCGCCATGAAGTTTGTCCGCGTCAACGGAGCGACGCTCCACTATCGCCACGCGCCGGTCTCCGGGCGCCCGACAATCGTCTTCATCAACTCGCTGGGGACCGATCTGCGTATCTGGAGCAAGGTCGAAAGGTTGCTTGCAGGCGACTACGGGCTGCTCTTCTACGACAAGCGCGGTCACGGGCTCAGCGAACTCGGCGACGCGCCCCACGCCATTGAAATGCACGCCGATGATCTCGCCGCGCTGTTCGACCATCTGGCGATCGACCGCGCGGTCATCTGCGGCCTGTCCATCGGCGGCGTCATCGCGCAATGCCTGTTCGCTACACGGCCGAAATTGATCGACGGACTGATCCTCTGCGACACAGCCGCCAAGATCGGCGACGACAAGATGTGGGATGGCCGCATCCGGGCGACCTTGTCGGAATGCATCGACGCCTTCGCCGACGGCGTGATGGAAAAATGGTTCACGCCGGATTTCCACGAGAATCATGCACAGGAACTCGCCGGCTACAGGACGATGCTGGTGCGCCAGTTGCCTGCCGGCTATGCCGCCGCATGCAGGGCTATCCGCGACGCAGACTACAGGGCGGGCACCGCGTCGATCGATGTCCCCACGCTTTGCGTCGTCGGCGAGTGCGACGGCTCGACGCCACCCGATTTGGTGGAAGCGTTTGCCCGCTCCATTCCCGATGCGCGCTTCGAGGTGATCGCCGGCGCAGGTCATATACCCTGCGTGGAACAACCCGAGAAACTCACCGGTCTTATTCGCCGGTTCATGCAGGACGACATGCAGCGGAGGCGCGCGTGAAGAAGGATCGGTACAGCGAGGGCATGGCGACCCGCCGCGCCGTGCTCGGGAACGCGCATGTCGACCGCGCGGAAGCCGCGAAGACCGAATTCGACGAGCCTTTCCAGGAACTCATCACGGAAGCCGCGTGGAGCCACCTCTGGTCGCGCAAGAACATCTCCAGGCGCGAGCGCTCGATGATCACCATCGCACTGCTTGCCGCGCTCGGCCACGACGAGGAGGTGGCCATGCATGTGCGCGCCACCCGAAACACCGGCGCGACGCGCGACGATGTCCGGGAGGCGCTGCTGCACGTCGCGATCTATGCCGGCGTACCGGCCGCGAACCGCGCCTTCAGGATCGCCAGAAAGACCTTCGCCGAGTTGGATGCCGAGGCCGAAGAAAGATGACCGCCCGCAAGCCTTCCCCCAACTCAAGACTCGAGACCGGCGCATTCTTCCAGCGCGACCGCGACTGGCATCCGCCTGCCTTCACGCCTGGCTACAAGACCTCGATCCTGCGCTCGCCTCGCCGCCCTCTCCTGTCACTTAACAACACGCTCTCGGAGATCACCGGCCCGGTCTTCGGCCACGATCTGATCGGCGAACTCGACAACGATCTGATCCACAACTTCGCGGCACCCGGCGAAGCGGCAATCGGCCCACGCATCATCGTGCATGGCCGCGTGCTCGATGAGCGCGGCGTCGGCGTCTCAGGCGCGCTGCTGGAGTTCTGGCAGGCCAATGCCGGAGGCCGTTACCGCCACAAGAAAGAGAGCTATCTGGCGCCGCTCGACCCGAATTTTGGCGGCTGCGGACGCGCCATCACGGCCGATGACGGCACCTATTCGTTCCGCACCGTGCAGCCAGGCCCCTATCCCTGGCCGAACGGCCCCAACGACTGGCGTCCCGCGCATATCCATTTCTCCGTGTTCGGCCACGGCTTTGCGCAGCGCCTGATCACGCAGATGTATTTCGAGGGCGACCCCATGATCTGGAAATGCCCGATCGTGCGGACCATCAACGATCGTCGTGCGATCGAAGGCCTGACCGCTGCGCTCGACATGCAGGCGACGATCCCGATGGACGCGCGCGCCTACAAGTTCGACATCGTGCTGCGCGGCCGCCGTTCGACCCTCTTCGAGAACCGCACGGAGGGCAACTGATGGCGCAAACCCTCGACCGTCTCAAGGAAAGCGCCTCACAGACCGAGGGGCCTTACGTCCACATCGGGCTGACGCCCAATTTCGCCGGCATCGACGGTGTCTACCCGAACGATCTCGGCGCGACGATGGTGAATGCCAACACAAAGGGCGAGCGCATCAAGGTCGGAATTCGCGTGATCGACGGCGCCGACACGCCGCTGAAGGACGCGCTGGTCGAGATCTGGCAGGCGGACGCCGCAGGGCTCTACAATTCGCCTTCGGAACTGCGCGGCTCGGCCGACCTACATTTTTCCGGCTGGGGCAGGCAGGCGACCGACATGGACACCGGCGAGTGCCTCTTCGAAACGATCATGCCCGGCCGGGTACCCTATATCGACGGGCGCTTGATGGCGCCGCATATCACGGTGTGGATCGTCGCGCGCGGCATCAACATCGGGCTTCATACGCGCATGTATTTCGGCGACGAGGAGGCGGCCAACACGGAAGATCCCGTGCTAGCCCGCATCGAGCACAGGCAGCGCGCCGTGACCCTGGTTGCGCCGCGCGCGGGCGATACATACCGTTTCGACATTCACCTGCAGGGTGACCGCGAAACCGTGTTCTTCGACATATGATCTCGGCCTTCGACCATCCGTTCCTCTCCAGCCTCCTCGGCGACGACGAGATGGCAGTGTTGCTCGGCGCGCAATCCGAGATCGCCGCCATGATCGGCTTCGAGGCCGCGCTCGCTGAAATCGAAGCGGAAAATGGCGTCATCCCGCACGAGACCGGTGCAGCAATCGCCAGCGCATTAGCCACGTTCCAACCGGATGTCGCGGCCCTCAGGGCAGGCACTGCCCGCGACGGAGTCGTCGTCCCTGAGCTCGTCCGACAGATTCGCCAGGCAGTGGGAGAACCGCATTCCAGGCATGTGCACTTCGGCGCAACCAGCCAGGACGTCGTCGATACGGCACTTGTCCTCCGAATACGCCCCTGCCTCGACCTGCTTGAGCAACGTCTGGCGGGGATTGCCACGGCCTTCGACGATCTTGCGCAACGCTTCGGCGACAGGCCGCTGACCGCCTATACGCGCATGCAGCCGGCCATTCCAATCCGCGCCGCTGACCGCATCGACAACTGGCGGGCACCCATCCTCCGACACCTCGACCGCCTAGAGCATGTGCGCCAATCGATCGGCGTCATCCAGTTCGGCGGGGCGGCGGGCACGCTCGACGCCTTCGGCGACAACGGCCCTGCCCTTCGCGCCGCGCTCGCCAGGCGCCTTGGCCTGGCAGACCAGCCGCAATGGCACAGCCAGCGCGACCGCATCGCCGAACTCGCCAACTGGCTCTCCCTGGTGACCGGCTCTCTCGGGAAGTTCGGCCAGGACGTCGCGCTGATGGCGCTCGCCGGCGGCGAGATCAAACTAACAGGCGGCGGCGCTTCATCCGCCATGCCCCACAAGCAAAATCCCGTCGACGCCGAAACCCTTGTCGCACTCGCCCGCTTCAACGCGACGCTGGTCTCCGGAATCCACCACGCCGTGATCCACAAGCAGGAAAGATCCGGCTCGGCCTGGACCCTGGAATGGATGATCCTGCCGCAGCTCATCATGACCACCGGCGCATCGACCCGGCTGGCTGCCGGCTTGATTGCTCGCATCCACGGTCTTGGCGGATGAGAGATCATGCACCGCCCATCGCACTCCCAAAAGGTTGAGCGTTCAACGCCACTTTTCGTCTCGCTGCGATTGACAGCGCGGCGCGAGTCTCCATAGGTTGCCCACGGAACTGGTTCTGCCGAGAGGCGGATGAAAAGGGAACGCGGTAAGGACTTCGTCCAAAGCCGCGACTGCCCCCGCAACTGTAGCCGTTGAGCCTTCTTCCACGACGCCACTGGCAGCGTTCGCGCTTCCGGGAAGGCGGAGGAAGGCGATGACACGGAAGTCAGGAGACCTGCCTGTTCCGGTCACCCATGCTTGATCACGGGGTGTGGTCAGGCGCGGTCGTCCGTGGCGGTGACACAACGAAGTGTTGCCGCATGCCGGAGACGGCCGAGGGGTGAAGTATGTCTATAACTGACCGACTGCCTGTCGAACAAATCTGCCTGCGGTTTCTTGGAAACCTCGGGGCGACGCGTTTCGCCCCATTCGATCCTTTTGGGGACAGGCATGCAGAAATGGGTGTTTTGGGCTGGCGTCGCGGCGCTGGCTTTGACGGGTCACGCACGGGGGCAGAACGCGAATTCTGAAGACGACAGCGTCACGCTGCTCGACCGGATTCTGGTCACCGACGGGCTGACGCCGGTCGAGCAGGAAAAGTCCGGCCGGGCTTTCACGGTCATCACCGGTGAACAGCTCGAGAAGAACCAGATCCGCTACGTGGCCGACGCGCTGCGTTTCGTGCCCGGTTTTTCCGTATCGCGAACAGGTTCGTTCGGCGGCATGACGCAGGTTCGTGTGCGCGGCGCGGAAGCGAACCATCTTCTCGTCATGGTCGATGGCGTCGAAGTGAGCGAGACCTCGAGCGGCGAGTTCGATTTCGGCAGCCTGCTCGTCGACGACATCGACAGGATCGAAGTGCTGCGCGGGCCGCAGAGCACCTTCTGGGGCTCGAACGCGACGGCCGGCGTCGTCAACATCATCACCAGGCGCGGTGAACGCGACGGCTTCCGCGCGACCGCCCGTTCGGAAGTCGGCACCGACGGCACAGCCCTGGCCGCTGGCTCGGTTTCGGGAGGCGGCGAAAACTACGATCTGGCGATTGCCGGCGCGTTCCGCAGGACCGACGGCTTCAACATATCCGATTTCGGCAATGAGAAGGATGGCGACCGCAACACGACCCTCAACGGCAGCTTCACGGTCGACCTGACGGAGAACCTGACGCTGGACGGCACGCTGCGCTATGTCGATCGCAAGAGCGACGTCGATCCCCAGGATTTCAGCACCAGTGGTCCGCCGAACTATACACCCGGCCCAGATTATGGACTGGTGATCGATGGCGACGACTGGACCGCGACGCGGGAATTCTTCGGGTCCGTTGGCGCTACCCACGTCTCCCTCGACGGCGCGCTCACCCAGAAGGCGCGCTTTACCGGCAGCGACACGCACCGGGACAATTTCAGCGACGACCAGCTCTCCTGGAACGACGGCAACCGCTACAACGGAACCTACCAGGCGAGCTACCAGTTCGACACGCCCGGCTTCCTCGACGCGAACCACCAGATCACCGGCGGCTACGAGTGGGAACAGGAGACCTTCACGCCTTCCCACCTCACGGAAACATTCGAGCGGGAGAGCAACTCGCTGATCGCGGAATACCGCGGCGACTTTCTCGACCAGTTCTACGTCAATGCGGGCATACGGCGCGACTTCAACCAGGAATTCCAGGACGCGACGACCTACACAGTCAGCGGGGCATGGAAGATCCCGAATACCGAGACGCGCCTGCATGCCTCGGTCGGAACGGGCGTCACCAATCCAACCTTCTTCGAGCAGTTCGGCTATATACCGTCGACCTTCGATGGAAATCCTGACCTCATCCCCGAAGAGAGCTTCGGCTGGGACATCGGTGTCGAGCAGGGCTTCTTCGACCGGGCTCTCATTGTCGATTTAACCTATTTCAACCAGGACCTGACCAACGAGATCGCGACCATCTACCTCCCTCCGGACTATGCCGTCTCGATGCCCATCAATCGCGACGGCAAAAGCAAACGGCAGGGCGTCGAGGTCTCGGCGACAGTCGACTTCTTCAACGGGTTCACGGCGACGGCGACCTATACCTATGTCGACGCCACGGAACAGACCGAGGCCGGCGGGCCGAGGCTTCGCGAGGTCAGGCGACCGATTCACTCGGGGTCGTTGACCGCCGCCTATTTGTTCTATGACAACCGTGCACGGATATTCGGCGAAGCCGTGTTCAACGGAGAGATGGAGGACAATGCCTACGTCCCCGCTCTTGCGCCGCGGGTCACTCTCGACCCCTATACGGTCGTGAATATCGGCGGCAGCTTCAAATTCAGCGATACTTTCGAAGGCTACGGACGCATCGAGAATGTTTTCGACGAGGAGTATGAAGAGATCTTCGGCTACAACACGCAAGGCCGTACGGCGTTCCTCGGCGTGCGAGGGACGTTCTGAGATGTGGCGACCGATCCTCGCCCTGGCGGCTGCCCTTCTCGTGACGCCGACGACGGCCGAGGCCGATCCGCCCGAGCGTGTCGTGTCGATGAACCTCTGCACCGATCAGCTTGCGATGCTGATCGCTGCGGAGGGGCAGTTGCATTCCGTCTCCTATCTGGCGAGCGATGCCTCCAGTTCGGTACTTGCATCGTCGGCGGGGAAATACGCCGTCAATCACGGGCTGGCCGAAGAGGTCTTCCTCATGAAGCCCGACCTCGTGATTGCCGGAACATATTCGACGCGCGCGACGGTTGCCTTGCTCAGACGTCTCGGCATCCGCGTCGAGGAGTTCGAACCGGAGCAATCCTTCGACGACGTTCGCAACAACATCCTGCGCATGGGAGACCTTCTCGACCGCGGGAAGCGCGCCGCCGAACTTGTCGCCGACCTCGACCACCAGTTGGCCGAGTTGGACGGCGAAGGGAAATCCGGACGGACGGTCGCGACCTACTACGCAAACAGCTACACGTCGGGCTCGGGCACGCTGGTGGACGCCGCGATCCAGGCATCCAGGTTGATCAACATGGCGGCATCGCTCGGCCTGGCCGGCACGGCCAGGCTGCCGCTCGAAGTGCTGGTTCTTTCCCGTCCCGACCTCTTGGTCGACGGAGAGGCGCGCTATGTTTCGCCCGCGCTCGCCAATGAGAACTTCCTACACCCTGCCTATCGCGCCTTGGCCAAGGAAACCGCGTCGGTCGCCATTCCCGCGAAATACACCATATGCGGAGCGCCATTCACCGCAGAGGCCGCCCGCCTGATGCGCGACGCGGCGGATGCGGCAGCGCCTGGAAATCCGAAATGAGCGATCGGGGACGCTATCGCCTGACACTTGGCCTGCTGGCGATCGCCACGCTGCTGCTGTTCCTGCTGTCGCTGACGGTCGGCCCGGCCGCGATCGCCTTCGCCGACAGCATGCGCGCACTGTTTTCCGGCAGCGGCGACGCGATCGCGCTCGTCATGCGCGAGGTGCGGCTGCCGCGCGCCATCCTCGGCCTGATGATCGGCGCCACGCTCGGCCTGTCCGGCGCCGCGCTGCAGGGCTATCTCCGCAATCCGCTTGCCGAGCCGGGGCTGATCGGCGTCAGCGCTTCCGCGTCGCTGGGCGCGGTGCTCGCCATCTACAGCGGTCTCACGCTTGTCTTCCCGCTAGCCCTGCCGATCGCCGCTCTCGTCGCGGCGCTGCTGGCGGTCGTCGTCGTCCAGGCGCTCGCCGGCATCCGCGGCGGCACGCTCACCATAATCCTCGCCGGCGTCGCGGTGTCGAGCTTCGCCGGAGCGATGACCTCGCTTGCGCTCAATCTCTCTCCCAATCCCTTCGCCGCCCTTGAGATCATGTTCTGGATGCTGGGCTCGCTCACCGATCGCTCGATGACGCATGTCTGGCTGGCGGCGCCCTTCATGATCCTCGGCTGGATCATGCTCGCTATGCTCGGCCGGGCGCTCGACGCCCTCACGCTCGGCGCCGACGCAGCGGCGAGCCTCGGCTTCGACCTGCGGCGGGTGCAGTTCCTCGCGGTCTTCGGCACCGCGGCCTCCGTTGGTGCTGCGACCGCCGTCGCCGGGGCGATCGGCTTCGTCGGCCTGGTGGTGCCGCACATCCTGCGTCCGCTGGTGGGCTCGCGCCCATCGCGCCTGCTCCTCGCCAGCGCGCTGGGTGGTGCATGCGTGCTTCTCGCCGCCGACATACTCGTGCGCGTCATAGCGCCCGAGCGGGACCTCAAGCTCGGCGTCCTGACCGCCATCGTGGGCGCGCCCTTCTTCCTGTGGCTCGTCTATCGCACACGGAGGAAGCTCGCATGACGCTTCTGTCCGTCACCGGACTGTCCGCATCGCTCGGCGGAACGGCGGTCCTTCATGACATTTCCCTCGGGGTCGCACCGGGCGAGTTGATCGGCCTCGTCGGTCCGAACGGCGCCGGCAAATCGACCCTGCTCAAGGCCGTGCTCGACCTGACCCCGACCAGCGGCCAGGTCCTCCTGGAGGGTCAATCGGTTCGAACCATGAAAGCCAATGCGCGGGCACGCATCGCGGCCTATCTGCCGCAGGAGCGGGATGTCGCCTGGCCGGTGCCGGTCGAAATGCTGGTTGCCCTGGGACGCGCGCCCTACGGCAGTCCGTTCGCGCCGCCTACGAAGCAGGACCTCGCCATGGTGGACAGTGCGATGCGGGTCATGGATGTCGAGGCCTTTCGCGGCCGCGCGGCGACGGACCTGTCCGGGGGCGAGCTTGCGCGGGTGCTGGTGGCGCGCGCCCTTGCCCAGGACACGCCGCTGCTGCTTGCCGACGAGCCGACCGCCGGCCTCGATCCCGCCCATCAGATCGCCCTCATGCGAACATTCGCTGAGCTGGCGGCGGAGGGCCGCACCGTCATCGCCTCGCTTCACGATCTCGGCCTTGCAGCCCGCTGGTGCTCGCGCCTGCTCGTTCTGCAGAACGGCCGTATCGTGGCAGACGGACCGCCGGATTCATTGCTTGCCGGCGGCCAACTGCAAGCCGTCTACGGCGTGGAAATCCACGCCAAAAAAATCGCCGGCCGATGGGTCGTGCAGCCACTCGACCTCATACAAGACCAGGGACGCGATCATGAACGAACTTGAGACTCTTTTGCGCCGGCATCTCCCCAGTTCCGAGAGTGGTTGGAGCATGGGAAGCTTCGGGGCGATCGCGGAATTCCATCAGGACGATGGCGAGGTCGCGGTGATCGACATGCCCCAGGCCTTGACCCGCGCAACCCGGCGCGGCGCGATATCGCTGGACAGGACGGCGCTGTCGGATGCCGCCCCCGTGGCCTACGAGACGCTCAGCCCGAAGCGGCATCGCTGGAGCCAGGCCCTTGCGCTCTGCCTGCCGGAACAAGCCGCCCGCGGCGCGGCGCGATCGGTCCTCACCGAACTCGGACCGGATGATTACGCCATTAGAGGCATCGACCGCACCGGCATCCTGTTCGACATGGGCCTGTCGCTGCCGCAATGCGACTTCTGCATCCGCACCAGCGACCCGAAGCTGCTTGGCGAGCTACGCGCCAATCTCGGGCGCTCTTTGTTCGAGCACGGCAACAACGCGATGCCGGCAATTCTTGCCGCGCACCCCCATCGCGTGGCTCTCACCAGGCTCGGACGCGTCGAGGTCTATCAGAAGATCGGCGGTCCCGACACCGGCGGCGTTTCGCCGGCCGGACCGCACACGCACGTGCTGCCAAAACTTCTTCGCAGCGGCCGCACGCATTCGGCCAACACGCCCATTCCGGAGGGCCTGCTGCCGCTCGCCTATCTTCATCCGGGAAACCCGGTCATCGATCCGATGGGCAAGGATCGGCCGTTCGCGCCTCACCTGCATGAAGAGTTCCAGGCATTGCTGCTTCGCTACGGCTCGGCCGACTGCAACGAGGCCAAGCAGAAGACGTATTCGGCGGTTGCCGGGCAGCAGCTCCCGGCCGATTTCGCGATGCCCGAGGGTCGCCACGCGCGAGCTTCCGTGCGCCTTGCGCTCCGGCAATTGGAGCACAGGGCAAGGCACGCGTCCGACTTGGCAACGCTCACGACGTTGCAAGGCTGGCTGCTGCTTCACGAAGGCGATCTCGAAGACACCGACGACGACGCGCCCGGGCATTGATCGGCATCTGCATGGCGCTCGGCAGAGCTCCGGCCCCACCCGGAGCATCGCCGGGACTGCGTCATTTGTAAAAAGCTATTATTTCTGCACAGGCCGTTCGCGGATTTTATGTATTGGTCGGTGCATTGTTCCAATCGGGCTTCTCACCTACCATGTGCAGCCGTTGTCTGTTTTGACAGGTCTTCGACCTCTCTCATCGCTTCCGAGATCCGGCAGGGAGGACATATGGAACTTCTGGACCCCCTCCTAGATCGCGCCAGCGCATACGTCTCGACGGGAAACCTTCCGCCGTCCGACCAGGTGGCGCGGCTGGTCACGGAAGCGCACGAACGTTTCGGCTCGGTGACGCTCGGAAAGAACGCGCAAGTCTATCCCGCGCTGGCGCGTGTCCCCGACAATCTGTTCGGCATCTGCGTCGCCGGCGGAGATGGTCGTGTATTCGCGGTTGGCGACGCCGAGCACGAATTCACCATCATGAGCGTATCCAAGCCGTTCATCTTCGCGCTCGTCTGCAACGAGATCGGCGCGACGGGCGCGCGTGAGCGCCTCGGCGTCAATGCGACCGGCTATGCATTCAACTCGGTCACCGGCATCGAACGGACGCGCGACGGCCGGACCAACCCGATGGTCAATGCCGGCGCCATCGCGACGACAAGCCTGGTGCCGGGCGAAAACGAAGAAGCCAAATGGCGTTTCATAAGCGACGGCCTATCACGTTTCGCCGGCAGGAAGCTCTCGCTCAACGAAGAAGTGTACGATTCCGCGTCGAAGACCAACTTCCGCAATCGCAGCATCGCCTGGATGCTCGAAAGCCTGGGCAGCATCTATTGCGACCCCGTCGAGGCAACCGAACTCTATACGCGGCAGTGCTCGCTCAATGTGAGCGCGAGGGATCTCGCCGTGATGGGCGCCACCTTGGCCCACGGCGGCTTCAACCCGGTCACACGGGAGCAGGTCGTCGAGCCGGATGTCTGCCACTACGCATTGGCTGTGATGCTGACGGCGGGCCTTTACGAAACCTCGGGCGATTGGCTCTACGAGGTCGGGCTGCCGGGAAAGAGCGGCATCGGCGGCGGCATCGTCACGGTTTCCCCCGGCAAGGGCGGCCTTGGAACCTTCGCACCGCCGCTCGACGAAGCCGGCAATTCCGTCAAGGGACAATTGGCCACGCAATATCTATCGCAGAGGCTGGGACTTGATTTGCTGATTTCCTCGCCCGGCAGGTAGCGGCTGACGGCCGATATTTCGCCGCGCTACCAACACCCTCCGCTCTACAAGGTGCCGCCGGGCCCGGAAGCCTTGCGGCCGTCCAGGCCGAACACCTCGGCGATCCATAGGCTGGATTCATGCTGGCTGCAGAAGGTCAGGACGGCAATTGTGATCGGGACGCCGATGAACGCGCCAAAAATGCCCCAGAGATAAGCCCACAGGAAAACGGAAAAGAGCACCACCGCAGGCGACATGGAGAGCGCGCTGCCGGAGACGCGCGGCTCTATATAGCTGCCCACGATGGACTGGATGACATTCAGGCCGATGAAGATGGCGAGAACGGCCTCCCAGGTCTCATACTGGGTCAGCGCCAGCAAAGACGGCAGCAGGGTGGCGACGAACGGCCCGACAAAGGGAATGTAGTTGAGGGCAAATGCGATGAAGCCCCATTCCTCGGCGAGCGGCAGCCCGACGGCGCGGGCGAATATCCAGACCAGGGTGCCGGTGACGACGCTCATCGCGGTGCGGACCACCATGTAGCGTCGTATCTTTCCGGCGGTCCGCCGGCTGCCCTCGAGCAGCACCCGGCTGACTGTCTGGTTGCGCAGCCCCTTGATCCTCCTGCCGAACGCCTCGACCTCCATCAGGCCCAGCAACACATAGACGAGAGTGATGAACCAGAACGTCAAGGTGCTGTTGAGACGCCCGCTGATCGTCTGCATCGTGCGCAGGAGCCAGCCTATGCCGAAGTTCTCCGACCAGAACGACGCAATCACGATGCCGCGCTCTTCGAGCCAAAGCCGCGCTACCTCGTAGAACTGCTGGAAGCGGGCGCTTTCGCCGATGGTCCAGCGGGCCACCTGCCCGAACGCCCATGCGATGAGCCAGCCCAGCGCCACGAAGGTTACGACGACCAGCAGGAAGCTCAGGGCGAGCGCAGCGTAGCGCGGGAGCATGGTCTGCAGGCGTTGCTGCACCGGCCACGCAAGCGCGATGATGAACAACGCGAAGGCCAGCGGAGCGAAAACCGAACCTGCCACGGCAAGCACGGCGACCGTCAGCAGCACCGCAATCACGACCTGCGTGGTGCTGATGAGATTGAGACCGGTGCGTTCAGGAGTTTCCACGTTCCGGTCTCCGCAAATCTACTCGGCCAAAATGATGCGCCGGCCCGTTATCGATCAGCGTTTCGTCAGATCACAACGTGTTCTTATGAACCGTACCGTCCTTCATGATGACGGCGAGGTTCTTTTCCGGATCTTCGATCAGGCGAATGTCGTCGAGAGGATTGCCGCTGACGACAAGCAGGTCGGCCAGCGCCCCCTGTTCTATAACGCCAAGCTTGCCCTCATAAGGCGTACGGAGATTGGAGAGCGAAAGCAGTTCCGCATTGACCGAGGTCGCCGCACGCAGGATTTCCGCGTTCGTGTACCAGTTGGTGAGATGCGTCAGAATGATGTTCTGTCGAGGCGTCAGCGCCTGTGAAAACAGGAGATCGGACCCCCAGGCCGTCTTGATCCCATACTTCTTGACATATTCGTAGACCCTCGGCGTCCCGGCGAACATCTGCAGGGCGCGTTCGATGCCGGGGCCGGTCTGCGAGGCAGTATCGTCCAGGGTCAGGAATGGCTGCATGCTTAGCCAGATCCCATTGTCCGCGATCAGCTTCGCCGTTTCTTCTTCCATAAGATGGCCATGCTCGATACAGGGGACTCCGGCCGCAACAGCCCGCCGAACGGCTGCGTCGGACGAGGCATGGACCGTCACATAGGTGTTCCAGTCCCTCGCCACATCTACCGCGGTGCGAAGCTCCTCTTCACTGAACGTCAGCATGTCGAGTGGGCTACGCAGAGA
>JAEYXI010000359.1 GCA_023428515.1 Pseudomonadota bacterium
CGAAGAGGGTCGGCGGCGGCTCGCCGGGGCGGCGGCCGGTGAGGTAGCGCGAATAGTTCTCGATGCCGGCGCAGGAGCCGGTCGCCTCCATCATCTCCACGTCGTAGCGGGTGCGCTGCTCCAGCCGCTGGGCCTCGAGCAGCCGGCCGGCCGATTCCAGCTCGGCGAGGCGCTGCTTCAGCTCCTCCTTGATCTGGCGGATCGCGGCGTTGAGCGTCGGGCGCGGCGTGACGTAGTGGGAGTTGGCGTAGATCTTGACCGATTTCAGGTCGCCGGTCTTCTGGCCCGTCAGCGGGTCGAACTCGGTGATCGCGTCGATCTCGTCGCCGAACATCGAGATGCGCCAGGCGGCATCCTCAAGGTGGGCCGGGAAGATCTCGATCGTGTCGCCGCGCACGCGAAACGAGCCGCGGGTGAAGTCGATCTCCTTGCGCTTGTATTGCTGGGCGACGAGGTCGGCGAGCAGCTGGCGTTGGTCGAGCCGGTCGCCGACCGACATCTGGAAGGTCATGGCGGTATAGGTCTCGACCGAGCCGATACCGTAGATGCAGGACACCGAAGCGACGATGATGCAGTCGTCGCGCTCGAGGATGGCGCGGGTGGCGGCGTGGCGCATCCGGTCGATCTGCTCGTTGATCGACGATTCCTTCTCGATGAAGGTATCGGAGCGCGGCACATAGGCTTCCGGCTGGTAGTAGTCGTAGTAGGAGACGAAATACTCCACCGCGTTGTCGGGGAAGAAGCTCTTGAACTCCGAATAGAGCTGCGCGGCGAGCGTCTTGTTCGGCGCGAGGATCACCGCCGGGCGCTGGGTGGCCTCGATCACCTTGGCCATGGTGAAGGTCTTGCCCGAGCCGGTGACGCCGAGCAGGACCTGGCTGCGCTCGCCGGAATTGATGCCCTCGACGAGATCGGCGATGGCGGTCGGCTGGTCGCCGGCGGGCTGGTATTCCGACGCCATGCGGATGGCGATGCCGCCTTCCGACTTGTCCGGGCGGGCCGGGCGGTGCGGCGTCCAGAGCTTGCCGTCCTTGAACAGCGGATTGCCGCTCTCGATCAGCTTCGACAGCGCGTCGACCGTCGCGGTGACGGCGCCGGGCGCCAGACTGGCGGCATCCTCGAGCGAGACGTCCAGGCCGGCCACCGGATTGAGGCCGGCGGCGGCCCGGGTCTTCGGGTCCGACGAGGCGCCGATCGACACGCCGCGGGCGGTCTTGGAGGCGGTGGTGTTCCTCGCTGTTTTCTGGGCCGTCTTCTGGCCCGTCTTCTGGCCCGTCTTCTGGCCCGGCTTCGGCTTTTCCTTCGCGGCCTCCTTGATGGCGGCTTCGCGGGCGGCGATCTCTATTCTCTTGCGGTGCTTGCCGGCCTTCGAGGCGACCTCGCGCTGCGTCTCGATGCCGGAGGCTTCCGCCTCCGCCTCGAGCTGCTTCACCCAGTCGGCAACGCTGCCCGACAGCGGCGCGCCCTCGAACGACGATTGCGGCGTTTCCTCGAAGCCGGACTTCGGGGCGGGGGAGTTTTTCGCGGATCTGGCCATGCGCGGAATATGGAGGGAGTCAGCCCCAAAGGGAAGGGGGCGCCGCCGCAAAACCGGTACAAAGCGGAAACGGATCGCCAGCCCGCGGGCTTACGCGACGGCGCGTCTCGCCGACGTCTTGCGCCCCTCCAGCCACAAGGGTATGTGGCCCGCCGGCATCGGCCGCCCGAAGAGATATCCCTGCGCGAGCTTGCTGCCGAGCGCCTTCAGCGTATCGGCCTCTTCCCGGCGCTCGACGCCTTCCACCACGACGTCCATCGACAGCGCCCGACCGAGCCCGATCATCGCCGCGACGATCTCCTGGTTCTGGCGGCTGTGGTCGATGCCGGTGATGAACCGCCGGTCGAGCTTCAGCCGGTCGACGTTGAGCTGCACCAGATAGACGAGCGATGAATGCCCGGCTCCGAAATCGTCCACCGCCAGCTTGTAGCCGGAGCGTTCGATGTGCCGGAGCTGTTCGCCGGCGACCAGCGTGTCGAGGATCGCCTCCTCGGTGATCTCGATCTCCAGGAGGCTCCGGTCGATGGCATGGGCGGCGGTGATGCGGTCGAGAAGTTCGGGCACGCTGTAGAGGTCGAACTCGCGTGGAGAAACGCTGATGGCGACCGTTGCGCGCGGCAGGCCGAGCGCCGGCAGGCGGGCGAGCAAGGCGCAGGCCGCCTCGGCGACGAGGGCGGTGAGCCTGTGGGACAGGTTGGGCGCCTGCGCCGCGGCAACGATCTCGGGCGGCGCAATGGCGCCGAGATCCGGGTGGCGCCACCGCACGAGGGCTTCGAAGCCGGTGATCTCCTCGCTGTCGAGATCGACCTGCGGCTGGAACCACGCCTCGATGCCGCCGGTGGAGAGCGCCTCGACCAGCGCCCCCTCGATCTGCCGGCGCCGGTCTGCCTGGAAGCGGAAGGCCGGTTCGAACTCGCGCCATTGCCGGCGGCCGGCGTCCTTGGCGCGGTAGAGGGCCATGTCCGCCGCGCTGAACAGCCCTTCGGCGGTATCGGCGTGGTCGGGAAAGACGGCGAGCCCGATGGAGATCCCCACGCCGATCGGCTGGCCTTCGAGAACAATCGACTGCCGGCCCCGTTCCAGTATGTCTTCGGCTCGCTTTCGCGCGAGGTCCGGCGCATCCGGGCCGGAAAAGATGATGGCGAATTCGTCTCCGCCCAGCCGGGCGATGATGCCCTCGCCATCAACCACCAGGCGAAGGCGGTCGCTGATCTCGACGAGCAGCGCGTCGCCGGCCGTATGGCCGAGCGTGTCGTTGACGGATTTGAAGCGATCAAGATCAAGCACCAGCAGCGCGAGCTTCCGCTCGCTGGCGAGAGCCGCGGCGATGCCCCCCGCGAGCGAGGCGTTGAACGCTGCGCGGTTCGCAAGGCCCGTGAGGGGGTCGCTGTTGGCGAGCGCCTCCAGTCGATGATTGGCGTGAACCATGTCGGCATTGGCCGATACCAACGAGTTGGCGAGCGCGGTCGCGCGAAGCTTGCCGGCGACACTGTTGACAAAGAAGGTCTCGCTCATCCGGGCGCTGCGCGTCACGACGGCGATCAGCGCCAGAACGTTCAACGCGACGACCCAATTGCTGACCTGCCCGGCGGCGGCAATCGACAGCATCACCACGACCAGCGGCGGCAGAGCGAAGGCAAGAGAGATCCGGCTCGATGCCACGCCCATGAGCACGGCGCCGGTCGCGATTCCGCACATGATCAGATAGTGAGCGCTGTCGGCCCCGACCGCATTGAAGCTCGGCATGGAGAACGGCAGGGCCGCCCAGACCGTACCGCTTGCAAACGCGCCGAGCGCCATGAGGTTGATGGCCTTCTGCGGTGCGTGCCGGGCCGCCTCGTACCGTTTCAGACTGGAGAGCATCGTGAAGCGCAGCACGAGGCTGACGAGAACGGCGAAGAACCAAAAGAGCGCCGAGGGGGTGAGGCCTCGGCCGAGCATGGAAACGAACAACGCCGAGGCCGCGATGCCGGCGTTCGTGAGAAGCGTTGTAGGCTGCCACTGAAGCATGACCGAGGCCTGCGCACGCTTCACGTCCAGGGAAATTTCGGCATTAAGGAGGGCTGCGTCCATCGTACAACTTGAATCACTCTTCTTCGGAGCGGTAGTATCCGATTGTTCCAATAAAAAAGTCTTGAGGTCCGGACCAAGTTTCGGGTTCGGCGCCTCATGCTGAACAACTGATTAGCACCTGGTCGCCGTCCAGGTCGGCGCAAGCTCGATCGCCCGTGCTCGCAGGTTGCCGGCGCGCCGCCGGCCGTAACGGCATCGTGAAGCGCTCCGACCCGTGAAACAGAGGGCCTTGCTCACGAAACTGTCGTAATTGCTTACGACGTCCACCGCAGCTAACGAGGATCGTAACGCCGCCTTATGAGGAATCATGAAATGCCCCTTCCAGCTTCAACGCTGGCTGCCATCCGTTTCGGATACGGTCTTCGCGCGCAGGAACAACAGCCGGCCGATGCCGACGCGCTGCTTGCCCAGATCAAGGCCGGGACAACGCAGAAGCCCCGGTTCCCGCGGGAAGGGCTGACGGGGAGGAAGGAAGCCGCGACGCGCGTCCTGTCGGTCAGGGCCGCAGAGGCAAAGGCGCGGCAGGCGGGCAAGCCGAACGACGAGATCCGGCGGCAGACACAGCAGGAAGCGCGCCGCATCTATCAGCAGGATGCGCTGGCGCGCATCGTGCAGGCGGTTTATTCGCCGCTCGGTTTGTACGAGCGGCTGGTGGCCTTCTGGGTCGACCACTTCTCCGTCAGCGTGCAGAAATCGCTGCCGATGCGGATGATCGTGCCGCTCTACGAGGCGCAGGCGATCCGGCCCAATCTGGGCGGCTCCTTCTCAAACCTCCTGCAGACGGCCATCCTGCACCCGGCCATGCTGATCTATCTCGACCAGAACCAGAGCGTCGGCCCGGATTCGCCGGCCGGCCAACGCAACAATCGCGGCCTCAACGAAAATCTCGGCCGCGAGCTTCTGGAACTCCATACGCTCGGCGCGGGCAGCGGTTATACGCAGGATGACGTGCGGGCCGCGGCGCTGATCCTGACCGGCCTTTCGGTCGACAGCCGCGCGCTGGAAGTGGTCTATCGGCCGCGACTGGCGCAGGGCGGGCCGATCACCTTGCTCGGCCGTTCCTATCAGGACGACGAGGGCAGCGGGCAGGACCATGTGCTGATGCTGGAGGACCTCGCTGCCGATCCGAAGACGGCGCTGCATATTTCCCGCAAGCTGGTGCGGCATTTTATTGCCGACGACCCGCCGCAGGAGATCGTCACCGCGATGACCGATGCCTGGGCGAAAAGCCAGGGCAACCTGACCGAAGTCTATCGGGCCATGCTGACCCATCCGCTTGCCTGGGCCGATCCCTGCCGCAAGATCAAGAAGCCGTTCGAATTCATCGTCTCCGGTTTCCGGGCGCTGGACCTGCCCGAGAAAGACCTCGTGGCGCTGTTGCAAGACATGGAGGTGGAGGAAGACAAGGGGCCGGTGGGCAAGGCCATGGAAATGGCCGGTGCCACCAGCGCGGAAGAGATCAGGAAGCGGGCCGGACGAGCCAATGCGCTGGCCTTGGGCGCCCTGCAGCGCATGGGCCAGCCGATGTGGCTGCCGCCGAGCCCGGCCGGTTTCGCCGACGAGGCAAGTGTCTGGCTGACGCCGAGCCAGCTTAACGAACGGATCGCCTGGTCGCGGCGGATCGCCCGGCTTTTTGCCCAGCGGCTGGAGCCGTCTGCCTTTCTCGATGCTGCGCTGGCAGATGCGGCCCGGCCCGAGACCCGTCGGATCGTGGCGCAGGCACCGAGCAGGGTGCACGGCCTCACCATGGTCCTGGCATCCCCCGAATTCAACAGGAGATAAGAGATGGCATTCGAGCAGCGCTTCCTGTTGTCCCGCCGCGGTTTTCTGGCCGGCGCATGCTGCGCGGCCGCGGCACCGGTGCTCACCCCGGTGAGCTTTGCCGCCACGCCCGGCGACAACCGTTTCGTAACGATCATCTTGCGCGGCGCGATGGACGGGCTCGGTCTGGTGCAGCCCTATGGCGATCCGGCCTTCGCGGCGCTGCGCCCGAAACTGGGGCTGACGCCGGATACCGGGCTTCTCGATCTTGACGGGTTCTTCGGCCTCAACCCGGCGGCCTCGGGGCTGATGCCGCTCTGGCAGGCGGGCGAACTTTCCTTCGTGCATGCAGTCTCGACGCCCTATCGCGGCCAGCGCAGCCATTTCGACGGTCAGGACATGCTGGAGACCGGCGGCACCGACACGAGCCAGCGGACCGGCTGGCTGAACCGGGCGCTCTCGACCATTCCCCGGACCGATGCGCGCAGGGCGATCGATATCAACACCTCAATGGAACTGATCCTGACCGGGCCGAACAAGGCGGATTCCTGGTCGAGCCAGAGCAATTTCACGCTGACCGAAGACGAGATCGCCTTCCTCGAACAGCTTTATGCGGGCGACGCACCTTTCGCCCAGGCGATGGAGGAGGCGAAGAAGACGGGCACTTCCGCCAACTCGCTCTATGCGGACGACAGGCGCGGCTCGGGGATCGCCGACATGGCGCGGCTCGCCGGCGGAATGCTGCGCGAGGATTACCGGATCGCCAGCTTCTCCATCAACGGCTGGGATACCCATGTCCGCCAGAAGGCGCAGTTCGGCAAGGCGGTGGGCGATCTGGCAACGGCGATCACCGTGCTGAAGGATGCGCTCGGCGGTGAGGCGTGGGGCAAGACGGTGGTGCTGGCGATGACGGAATTCGGCCGGACGGCGCGGGAAAACGGCACCAACGGCACCGACCACGGCACCGGCGGCCTCGCGGTTCTGGCCGGCGGCGCCATTCCCGGCGGCAGGATTACGGCCAACTGGCCCGGCCTTGGCGAAAACGACCTGCTTGACGGACGCGACCTGATGCCGACCGCCGATGTCCGCGAAGTGGCCGCCGCCATGCTGTACCGGCAGTTCGGCATCAAGCCGACCGATCTCACCTCGAAGGTGTTTCCCGGCCTGGGCTTCGATACCGGATCGGTCTTTCTGCGGGGATAATCCTCGGCGTCAGTCTCATTCCTCTGCCGGAACTGCCGTCGGGCGGCCTTCCTCGTCGAGGGCAACCATGACGAAGGTCGCGGCGGTCACCTTTTCCAGCATCCGGTGACGGGCCCGATGTGCCCATGCTTCGACGTTGAGCGTGATCGACGTGCGGCCGACGCGGGTGATTTCCGTATAGACGTTGAGCGTATCGCCGATCTTGACGGGCAGTTCGAAAGCCATCTCCTTGACCGCGGCGGTGACCACCCGGCCGCGAGCCCGTTCGGAGGCGCGGATACCGCTCGCGAGGTCCATCTGGGCCATGACCCAGCCACCGAAGATGTCGCCCGCGGCGTTGGCATCAGCTGGCATGGCCAGCGTACGCAACGTCAGTTCACCGGTCGGCTTGGCAGTCTCGGGCATGCATGATGGCTCCTGTTGATCGATAGCCTCCAGACTAGAGCACTTTGTGAGGGAAGCAAATGGCTCCGGAGGTTCCTCGGCCGCCCGTCACGCGCTTTCGTGCGGGCGCGGCATCAGGCAGTGCGACATTTCACTACCTGGTAACCACCTTCCGTTAAGATCTGCGCCAAAATGAACATAACTGGGGAAAACTAATGCAACGTCTGACCATCTCGGCGCGAATGTACTGCCTGATCGCGCTCTCTCTCGCCATCCTTGCGGGCGCGCTGACATTCAGCCTGTTCCAGAGCTACGCCTCGTCCGAGCGGGAGCGCAAGGCCGGTCTCGCCTTCATGGACGACATCGCCATGAGTGTGCTGACGAAGTATCATGCGATGGAGCAATCCGGCGCGCTGACGCGCGAACAGGCCCAGGCCGAGGCGATGAAGGCGA
The DNA here is from genome assembly GCA_023428515.1 of Pseudomonadota bacterium. The sequence continues at coordinate 7,412 of JAEYXI010000359.1, forward strand.
TCGGCGACATCCGCTATGACGGTGGCAGCGGTTATTTCTGGATCAACGACATGCGTCCCTTCATGGTGATGCATCCGATCAACAAGAAGCTCGACGGCACCGACCTGTCGCAGAACAAGGACCCGAACGGCAAACACTTGTTCGTCGAGATGGTTGAGACGGTAAAGGCAAGCGGCCAGGGCTTCGTCGACTACTATTGGCCGAAGCCGGGCCTGGAGGAACCGGTCGAGAAATATTCGCATGTGATCGGCTTTCAGCCTTGGGGCTGGGTCGTCGGCACCGGCGTCTATGTCGACGACCTCCACGCCATGTTCCGAGACAACCTGATCAGCTATGCATCGATCTTCGGTGTCTGCGCCGTGTCCCTGGTCGGCGGTGCCTTTTTCGTTATTCGCAGCGTGACCGGGCCGCTCGGGCAGGTCAAGGACGTGCTCCAGCATATCGCCGATGGCCATGCCAATATCGCCGTCCCGAACGCAGACCAGAAGAACGAGATCGGTGAAATGGCGCGGGGCCTGGTGGTGCTGCGCGACGCCGTCGAGGAGCGGCTTGCGCTGCAGGAGCGGGAAAGCCGCCAGCAACGTGCGCTGGCCGAGGAACGTTCCGCCAACGAGCGGGCGTTGTCGTCGGCATCCGAGCGTCAGGCGCGTGCGATGGACGAACTCGGTCGCGCCCTTTCCGGACTGGCGCAAGGCGACCTGTCGGTCAGTGTCGCCGACATGGGGACCGAGTACAACACGATCCGCGAAGACTTCAACCACGCCGTCGGCTCCTTGCGTCAGACAATCATGGCGATTACCGAAACAAGTCATGTCGTCCGCGACAGCGCATCCGACATCAGCGGCGCGACCAATAACCTGTCGCGGCGCACGGAGCAGCAGGCGGCCTCTCTCGAGGAGACGGCGGCGGCGCTGGATGAAATCACCGCAACCGTGCGCACGGCTTCGGAACGCGCCCACGAGGCGCGCACGATGGTGAGCGAGACGACGGCGAGCGCCAGTCGCTCCGGCGAGATCGTCAGGACGGCGATCGATGCCATGGGCCGGATCGAGGAATCCTCCAACCGCATCAACCAGATCATCTCGGTGATCGATGAGATCGCGTTCCAGACGAACCTGCTGGCGCTGAATGCCGGCGTCGAGGCCGCACGGGCCGGGGAAGCGGGCAGGGGCTTTGCAGTCGTCGCCCAGGAAGTACGCGAACTGGCGCAGCGTTCGGCCAATGCCGCAAAGGAGATCAAGGAACTGATCGGCAATTCCGCGCGCGAGGTGGAGGGCGGAGTTTCGCTGGTGCGCTCGACCGGCGATGCGCTGGTCGAGATCGCCCGGCTGGTGGAACGGGTCAATGCTCATGTGGAGACCATCGCCACTGCCGCCCGCGAACAGGCAACGGGGCTGCAGGAGATCAATACCTCCGTCAACCAGATGGACCAGATGACCCAGCAGAATGCTGCCATGGTGGAAGAGACCACCGCGGCCAGTCAGACGCTCGCGGAGCAGAGCGTGCATCTCCAGGCGCTGCTTTCGGCCTTCAAGCTCGGCAACGGGGTTGGTGCCGCAGGTTACGGAGCGGGCGCCTCCCGCGCCGCCTAGACGCGCAGCACCCTCTCGTACTCAAGCCGCCGGTGCCGAGTGTTCCGGCGGCTTCCTCTTGGCGGACGGCCCGTCAGGCTCGGGCGCCATATTCCAGCTGGCTCATGAAAGCCCCCAAAAGGCCTTGATTTCTCAAGGTTTCGTTTACCGTCCCGCACTAACCTTCGCCTGTGTGTCATTTCGGCACCGCAAGAGTGGCAATTGGTATGGCGTATGCTTCCCTTTTCCGGCGGATGGTGGCCCCGCTCATGATCCCGATGCTGGTTGCCTGTTCGCCGGGCGACCTGGTGCCGCCGGCCGGCATCGACAACGGCACGCGGGTCGGTGCCATCAGGCCACCGCAGCCGGTAGGTGATGCGGATCCGCAGCGCGCCTATCAGGTCAGCCGGATGCCGGCATCCTCCGTCGGGTCGGCGGACTACGCATACCCCAATACCTCCGTTCCGCGCGGCGACGCCTATACGGGCGACAGCGGTCATTACCTGCGGGCGCCGGACCAGGTGCAGTCCCAACCGCTTGCTGCAGCGCCGTCCGGCCTCGGTTCTCAACCGGCACCGGCGTCGGGCGGTGGCCGCTTGCCGGTGATCGACAGCGACGAGGCGATGGGGCGGGCAGCGTCCGCGTCATCAACTGGCGGGGCCGCAACCGCGGTTCCCGAAGAGGGCGTCAACATGGACGCCGAGTTCGGCTTCGCACCGGACGAGAGCGGTGTGACGGGGCTCGCCGAGGAGCAGGATGTCGACATTGCCGAAGGTGTCGGCGACCAGCCGGTGGTTGACGGTATCGGTACCGACAATCCGGTCGCCCTGCAGCCACGCCGCCAGCCGCTTGCACAGCCCATGGCGCAACCGATGCTGGACGATCGCGTGGTCGTACCCCCCAAACGCAGCGGTGCGGGTCTCCAGCGCGACATGGGCGTCGGCGGGATGACCTGGAGCGATGGCTCCCGCGTTGTGCCACCCGCTCGTGCCCCCGCACGCGGCCAGGAGGTGGCGATGCTTCGCCCCAACAATCCGATGCGCGACGAAGGACCGATGTCGCAGCGCGATCAACCCTGGCTGAGAGGCGCCATGCCCAAGTCGGAAGTGAACTGCCGGGCTGAGCTGCGCAGGCTCGGGGTGGAGTTCCAGGACCGGCCCCGCATTGCAAACGGCCCGAGCTGCGGCATCAACTATCCGGTCAAGTTGTCCGGCCTTTCAGGCAACATCGATGTCAAGCCGGCGGTGACTCTGAACTGCCAGACGACGCTCGCCTTCGCCAAATGGGTCAAGAACGAGCTCGCGCCGGCCGCCCGCACGCGCTACCTGGTGGGTGTCCGACGGATCGTACCCATGGGCGGCTACTCCTGCCGCCGCATGAACAACAGCCGCCAGCGCTACAATCCGATGTCCGAGCATGCCAAGGGCAACGCCATCGACATCGGCCGGATCGTGCTGAAGAGCGGCCAGGAGATCGACGTACGGAAGAAGGGCCTCTTCTCCCTTCGCGAAGGCAGTCTGTTGAAGGCGGTGCGCAGCGACAGCTGCAAGTATTTCAACACGGTTCTCGGGCCGGGAAGCAATGCCGAACACTGGAACCACTTCCACTTCGACCTGAGGAGCCGCAAGGGCGGCAGGCGCCACTGCAACTAGGGCACTTCCACCTCGTGGCAACAGTTCCTCGAGAGGCTCCGAAGCCAGCCCGAGTGGACTTACCGCATGTTCGACCTGTCGAACCGCATTGAGCTTACCAAGCTTCCTCAGTCGGCGGGAGCAAGAAACCGTGCGAGACCATGTAGCTGCATGAAGGCTTGCGGGGACTGTCCATCACGGGAGTGTTTGCTCGCAAGACGCAGTGCTGTATGCACGCGGGAAAACGACGGTCGCAACGCAGGTTCCCTTGATTGCAGCCAGTCCTGCCGGAGCCATGCATGCTTTCTCTCTTCGAGTTCATTCCCTTCGTCCTTGCCCTGATCGGCGGCGGCGCGGTGGCCGGCATACTTGCCGGCATGTTCGGAATTGGCGGCGGAGCCGTTCTGGTGCCGATCTTCTTCCATGTCTTCGGGTTCCTGGCTGTTCCCGAAGACCTTCGAATGCAACTCGCCCTCGGGACGTCGCTGGCGATCATCGTTCCGACGTCGGTTCGATCCTTCGTCGCCCATCGGCAAAGGGGTGCGGTCGACATGGTGCTGCTGAAGGGCTGGATTGTCGCGGTGCCCCTGGGGACCCTGATCGCCGCCGTTGTCGCGGCGAAGGCGTCAAGCGTCGAGCTGCGACTGATCTTTGCGGTGATAGCTTTGGCGCTCGCCTTCCGGATGATCTTCAATCGCGCCAGCTGGAGGCTCGGGGAGACCTTGCCGGGGAACCCCGCGAAGTTCCTGGTGGGAACCGGCATCGGTATCCTGTCCGGCTTGATGGGGATCGGCGGGGGCGTCTTGAACAACACCTTCATGACGCTCTACGGCCGCTCGATCCACCAGGCGGTGGCGACCTCTTCGGGAGTCGGCGTGCTGATCTCGCTGCCCGGTCTTGCGGGCTATATCTGGGGCGGATGGGGCGTGCCGGGCCTGCCCCCGTTCTCGACGGCCTACATCAACTGGCTGGCGGTGGCGCTGCTGATTCCCGTCACGATTTATCTTGCACCGATCGGCGCCACGCTCGCCCACGCCATGTCGAAGCGCCAGCTTGAAGCGGGTTTCGGTGTCTTCCTGATCCTCGTGTCGCTGCAGTTCTTCCTGACGATCCTTGTATAACGCGGGGCGCCACCCGCGTGCGGTGATCTGGTTAGAGGCAGTTTCCGCCGTTCAGCTTGGAAAGCGTGACGCAGCACAAGCGCTGGCGGTCCAAGCTTGCGTGGGCCCACTGTTCCTGCCGATTGGTCAGGAAAAGCGAACGCAATATTCTTCCTTTCAGGGGTAATCGGCGCGATCGACGCTCCTATATTCGGGACGACTTCTGAAAATCAATTCCAATAAAAAGCTGTCTCCCCCATGGCTCCCATCGTATCGATC
>JAEYXI010000400.1 GCA_023428515.1 Pseudomonadota bacterium
TGACGCCGCGCGGCGTGTTCGAACTGCGCTATTTCTTCACCGCTTCGATCGCCGCCTCCGGCGGCGGCGAGGCGCATTCATCGGAAGCCGTCAGGGACCGCATCAGGGAAATGATCGACGGAGAAAAACCGGTGGACGTGCTTTCGGACGACGCGATTGTGGATATGTTGAGGAAAAGCGGCGTCGATATCGCCAGGCGCACCGTTGCCAAGTACCGGGAAAGCATGAGCATTCCCTCGTCGGTGCAGCGCCGGCGCGAGAAGCGGGCGCGGGTCGCCGCCGGGCGGTAAGAAATGCCCGGAACAACAGGCTTCCGGAGCTTCATTGACATTCACTAATGAAGTGACTAGAAGCCCGCCCGCATGGAACGAGCCACAGGCAAGGCCGTTTAAACACCGTCTGGAGACGGCTTGTGATCAACCGGAAAGTTCGGACTAGAAATCGGCCCTGAGGCCGCTGCGAAGCTTGTGCCTGTCGGCCACGGGTATAAACTCCGAGACGTCCAGAGTCTGAACAGGGAAGGTCCATAAAAAGATGAGCCTGCGGATATCGGGAAAACACATGGAGATCGGTGAAGCGTTCCGGTCTCGCATCGAAGGGCGGATAGGGGAGACGATCGAAAAATACTTTGATGGCGGATTTTCCGGCCATGTGACTGTTGAGAAATCGGGACCACGTTTTTCGGCCGACTGCGTTATCTTCCTCGACACCGGCATGGGCCTGCAGGCGGCGGGCCAGGCCTACGACCCGCAGGCGGCTTTCGAAGCGGCTTCCGACCGTATCGAGACGCGGCTGCGACGCTACAAGCGCAAGCTCCGATCCTATGACGGCGCCGGCAACGGCCGCGACGAGGACGTCGCCTACCGCGTCATGGCATCCGTGGCGGATGAGGACGAGGAAGTGCCGGAGGACTACGCCCCGGCGGTCGTCGCGGAATCCACGGTATCCCTGAAGACCATGTCGGTTGCCCGCGCCATCATCGAACTCGACACCAAGGACAGTCCGGTCTTCGTGTTCCGCAATGCCGGCAACGATCAGGTCAACATCGTGTACCGCCGTGCCGACGGCAATATCGGCTGGATCGACCCGTCCACAGCCATGACAGCCTAGACACAAACAGCGTCGCCCGGCCGGCTCCCGCGAGGAGCGATGGCGCAAGGGCGGAGCACAAGGAATTATTGGAATGGATCTCAGCGATCTCATCGATGTGCCGGCGATCATGCCGGCGATCAAAGCCAACTCGAAGAAGCAGCTGCTGCAATTGCTGGCCGAACGGGCCGCATCGCTCACCGGCATCCCCGAGCGGGAAATCTTCGACACGATCCTGCAGCGCGAGCGACTGGGCTCCACCGGGGTTGGCAACGGGATCGCCATTCCGCATGGCAAGCTCGCCGGCGTGAAACACATCACCGGCGTCTTTGCGCGGCTGGAAACGCCTGTCGATTTCGAGGCGCTGGACGATGAGCCGGTGGACCTCGTTTTCCTGCTGCTTGCGCCGGAAGGGGCCGGCGCCGACCATCTCAAGGCGCTGTCCAGGATCGCCCGCGTGCTGCGCGACGGCGATACGGTCGCCAAGGTCCGCGGCACCAGCGACGCCGCCGCCATTCACGCGCTTTTGTCCGACACGCAGGGCTCCAAGGCAGCCTGAGCGACGCAAATTCTTCCAATAAAAAAGGGCGGCTTCGGGCCGCCCTTTTTCATGACTTTTCCGTGAGGTCGGACAATGCCGGCCTTTGTCGAATTCAGTGGATGCTGACGGGAGTCAGCTCGTTCTCGAAAGCGCCGGCGATGGCGCGCTCGCGCGCGTCGGCGAGCAGGATCGGCTGCCCATTGGCCGCAAACAGCGCCCAGAGCTTCGCGTCGGCGGGAATCTCGGGAAGGCCGGGGAATTTCCCCTTCAGCTCCTCACCGTCCATTTCGCGCAGATAGGCGACATGTCCCTCGCCGAGATGGGCGAGATCGGCCTCGGTGAAGGTAGGGGTTTCGTTTCTAGTCATGCGAGCCTCCTGATTGCGGGGCGTCCCATCGGACCAACCCGCGTTAGAGCCAAAGGTTCCGGTTCATCGCCGGGGGGCATTTCGGGGCAGAATCAGTCTTTCACCGAAATGTTTATTTTCCGTACGAGCCTTTCGGGCTCGGGGCGGTCGAGATCGATCGAGAGCAGGCCATTCTTGAGTTCCGCCCCCGTCACGCGCATGCCGTCGGCAAGCACGAAACAGCGCTGGAACTGCCTGGCGGCGATGCCGCGGTGCAGATAATCCCGCTCCGTCTCGTCGGTCTGACGGCCGCGCACCACCAGTTGGTTCTCCTCGGTGGTGATCTCGAGGTCGTTCTCCGCGAAACCCGCCACGGCAAGCGTTATGCGCAGCTTTTCGGCGGCGCCGTCGGCGCCACGAAGCCGTTCGATATTGTAGGGCGGATAGGAATCGCCAGTCTTCGCCAAACGCTCCAGCGTCTTTTCCATGGCGTCGAACCCAAGCAGAAGCGGGCTCGAAAACGGCGTCATACGGCTCATGTAACAGCGTCCTCTACGAGCGACATACTGGGGAAAAACCCTGATGGCATTTTTCCCGCTGTTGCTGATATGGTCCGCGCCGCCTTCGAGTTCAAGAGTTGCAGCGTGCTGCACGTCCAGGGAAAAGAAATGACCGAAATCAGGAAGATAATCATCGATACGGACCCTGGCCAGGACGATGCGGTCGCCATACTTCTGGCGCTCGCCAGCCCGGAACTCGACGTGCTCGGCATCACCGCGGTTGCCGGCAACGTGCCGCTCGCGCTGACCGAGAAGAATGCCCGCAAGATTTGCGAACTGGCTGGCAAGCCGGGGACCAAGGTGTTTTCAGGCGCCATCCGGCCGATGGCCCGCCAACTGGTGACCGCGGAGAACGTACACGGCAAGACCGGCCTCGACGGACCGGATCTGCCTGAACCGACAATGCCGCTGCAGAAGCAGCACGCAGTCGACTTTATCGTCGAAACGCTGATGCGCGAGGAGCCGGGTTCCGTCACGCTCTGCCCGCTCGGCCCGCTCACCAACATTGCTCTGGCATTGGTGCGCGAGCCGAGGATCGCGCCGCGCATCCGTGAGATCGTGCTGATGGGCGGCGGCTTTTTCGAGGGCGGCAACGTCACGCCGACCGCCGAGTTCAACATCTATGTCGATCCGCATGCGGCGGACGTCGTGCTGAAATCCGGCATCCCTGTTGTGATGGTGCCGCTCGACTGCACGCACAAGGCGCTGACGACAGCCAGGCGTGTCGCCGCCTTCCGCGATCTCGGCACGAAGCCGGGAACCGCGGTCGCCGAGCTCCTGGAATTCTTCGAGCGCTTCGACGAGGCCAAATACGGCACGGATGGCGGGCCGCTGCACGATCCCTGCGTGATCGCCTACCTGCTGAATCCCGAGCTGTTCTCCGGCCGCTACATCAACGTGACGGTGGAGACCGCTTCCGAGTTGACGATGGGCATGACCGTCGCCGACTGGTGGGGCGTGACCGGGCGGGAGAAGAACGTCACCTATCTGCGCGACGTCGACCATGAGGGGTTCTTCAAGCTGCTGGTCGAGCGGATCGGCAGGCTGTAGGAACGGCTATCCCCGCGTGATGGCCGACTTCTGAGGGTGACCGGAGAGCGATGCGCACGACGAAGACGATCCATGTGATGAGCTGCCACGCCGAAGGCGAGGTCGGTGACGTCATCGTCGGCGGTGTCGCGCCGCCGCCGGGCGACACGCTCTGGGAGCAGAGCCGCTTCATCGCCAGGGACGAGCAACTTCGCCGCTTCGTGCTCAACGAGCCGCGCGGCGGCGTCTTCCGCCATGTGAACCTGCTCGTGCCGCCAAAGAATCCGGGGGCGGCGATGGGCTTCATCATCATGGAGCCCGAGGACACGCCGCCCATGTAGGGCTCGAACTCGATCTGCGTCTCGACCGTGCTGCTCGACAGCGGCATCGTGCCGATGACGGAGCCCGAGACGCGGCTGGTGCTGGAAGCTCCCGGCGGGCTGGTCGAGGTGATGGCCGAGTGCCGGAACGGCAAGGCCGAGCGCATCACCGTCACCAATGTTCCCTCCTTCGCCGACAAGCTCGATGCGAAGCTGGAGGTGGCGGGGCTCGGCACGCTCACCGTCGACACCGCCTATGGCGGCGACAGTTTCGTCATCGTCGATGCCGGGAAGCTTGGCTTCTCGCTCGTCGAGAGCGAGGCGCGCGAGCTCGCCGTGACAGGCATGAAGATCACCGCCGCCGCCAACGAGCAGCTCGGCTTCACGCATCCCGAGAATGCCGGCTGGGACCACATCTCCTTCTGCGCCTTCGCCGGCCCTGTCCTCGAGGAGAAGGGCGAGCGCCTGTCGCGTTCGGCCGTCGCCATCCGCCCCGGCAAGATCGACCGCTCGCCCACCGGCACCGCGGTTTCTGCACGGATGGCAGTGATGCATGCCCGCGGCCAGCTCAAGGTCGGCGAAGGCATCACGCTGGTTTCCATCATCGGCTCGCGCTTCGTCGGCCGCGTCGTGCGCGAGGCTACGGTCGCCGGCCGTCAGGCCATCGTGCCTTCGGTCTCCGGTCGCGCCTGGATTACCGGCATCCACCAGCACATGCTCGATCCTGACGATCCCTGGCCAGAGGGCTACCGCCTCACCGACACCTGGCCGGCGTTCGGGTGAAAGCCGTTACCTTAGCGTCGTGCTACAGGGGGGGGGGGCGCGGGGGTTGGGTCGTTGGGG
>JAEYXI010000413.1 GCA_023428515.1 Pseudomonadota bacterium
CCCCAACCTCTGGGGCCTCGCCGGCCACGCCGAGGGCTTTGAGCGCTATGTGAAGTCGGACTTCGTCTCGTCCAAGATGCAGCAAATCCTGCCCGACTGCGACCTGATCGTCGGCACCGAGGAAGAGATCATGATCGCCTCGGGCGCCGACGACGTGCTCGGCGCACTGAAGGCGATCCGCGCCGTGTCCACGGCCGCGATCGTGCTGAAGCGCGGCGCGATGGTATCCATCGTCTATGACGGCCCGGTCTCCGACGATCTCGAAGACGGCATAGTCGGCAAAGGATTTCCGATCGAGATCTACAATGTGCTCGGCGCCGGCGACGCCATCATGTCGGGCCTGCTGCGGGGATGGCTTGGCGGCGAAAGTTTTGCGACCGCTGCGACCTGGGCCAATGCCTGCGGCGCCTTCGCCGTGTCGCGCCTGCTCTGCGCGCCTGAGTATCCGACCTTCGAGGAGTTGCAGTTCTTCCTGAAGACCGGCAGCAAACACCGTGCGCTGCGCAAGGACGAGGCGATCAACCACATCCACTGGGCGACGACCCGCCGCCGCGACATCCCATCCCTGATGGCCTTCGCCTGCGATCACCGCGCGCAGCTGGAGGAGATCGCCAGGCGCGCAGGTGCGGACGAGAAAAAGATCGAGGCCTTCAAGGTGCTCGCCGTGAAGGCTGCGGCAAAAGTCGCGCGCGGACGCGACGGCTACGGCATGCTGCTCGACGAGAAGCATGGCCGTAGCGCCATGTTCGAATTCGCCAGGCACGGCTTCTCCTGGCTTGGCCGGCCGGTCGAGCTGCCGGGCTCTCGTCCGCTGCGTTTCGAATTCAGCCAGGACATCGGCTCTCAGCTCGTCGAATGGCCCGTCGACCACTGCATCAAATGCCTGTGCTTCTATCACCCTGATGACCCGCAGAATATTAAGCAGGAGCAGCAGGAGAAGCTGCGCGCGATGTTCGATGCGTCGCGAAAAGTCGGCCGCGAACTGCTCGTCGAGATCATTTCAGGCAAACACGGCAAGCTCGACGACCAGACGGTGCCGCGCGCGCTGGAAGAGCTTTATGCCCTCGGCATCAAGCCGGACTGGTGGAAACTCGAGCCGCAGGCCTCGAGCGCGGCCTGGGCAAACATAGAGGCGGTGATCGCGAAACACGATCCCTGGTGCCGCGGCGTCGTGCTGCTCGGCCTCGACGCGCCGCAGGCCGAGTTGGAGGCGGCCTTCACCGCGACCGCAAGCGCGCCGATCGTGAAAGGCTTTGCTGTGGGACGCACCATCTTCGCCGACGCGGCGGAAAAATGGCTTGCCGGCAAACTTTCGGATGAAGCGGCTATCGCCGACATGGCCAGGCGCTTCGAGAGCCTGACCGAGGCCTGGCTTGCCGCGCGCGGCCGCAAGGCGGCATAAGAACATCTATATGCCGGGGCGTTCCAGCGCGTCCGACAAGGAGGCGCGACGCTCCGGGTGGAGGAGACGACCATGACCAAGACCATACGCCTGACCATGGCGCAGGCGCTGACCCGTTTCATGACACGGCAGATGACCGTGATCGACGGCAAAAAGGTGCCGATCTTCGGCGGCGTCTGGGCGATCTTCGGCCACGGCAATGTCGCCGGCGTTGGCGAAGCGCTTTATCAGGTGCGCGACGAACTGCCGACCTACCGTGCGCACAACGAGCAGGCCATGGCGCATGCCGCGATCGCCTTCGCCAAGGCAAGCTTCCGCCGCCGCTTCATGGCCGCGACCTCCTCCATCGGCCCCGGCGCGACCAACATGGTGACGGCGGCAGCCCTTGCCCACGTCAACCGTCTGCCGCTGCTGCTTCTGCCCGGTGACGTTTTCGCCAACCGCGCACCCGACCCTGTGCTCCAGCAGGTGGAGAGTTTCGGCGACGGCACGGTCAGCGCCAATGATTGCTTCAAGCCGGTGTCGCGCTATTTCGACCGTATCACGCGGCCCGAGCAGATCATCCCCGCGCTGCAGCGCGCCATGCAAGTGCTTACCGATCCCGCCGAGTGCGGCCCGGTCACGCTGTCGCTCTGCCAGGACGTGCAAGCCGAAGCCTTCGACTATCCGGAAAGCTTCTTTGCCGAGCGTGTCTGGATGCCACGCCGCCCGCAGCCTGACAGCGCCGAGCTCGACGCCGCCGTCGCGGCGCTGAAGTCGGCGAAGAAGCCGGTCATCATCGCCGGCGGGGGCATGCTCTATTCCGAGGCGGCCGCCACGCTGACGGCCTTTGCCGGGAAGCATGGTATTCCCGTCATGGAGACGCAGGCCGGCAAGTCCAGCCTGCCGCATGTCCATCCACTGAACATGGGCTCGGTCGGTGTCACCGGCTCGTCAGCCTCCAACCTGCTCGCCGAGCAGGCCGACCTAGTGCTGGCGGTCGGCTCCAGGCTGCAGGATTTCACCACCGGCTCCTGGGCGCTGTTCAAGGGTGACGGCGTGAAGATCGTCGGGCTGAACGTCCAGCTTTTCGACGCGAGCAAGCACAGCGCCCTGCCACTGATCGCCGATGCGAAAGCGGGGCTCGAAGCGCTGGAGGCAAAGCTGGGGAGCTGGAAGTCGCCGGCATCCTGGGCCGCCACGGCGAAATCCGCCAAGGCTGCCTGGCTTAAATCCGCCAAGGCGGTCACCGACCCGACCAATTCCATGCCTTCGGACGCCCAGGCGATCGGCGCCGTGCATCGCGCGCGGGGCTCCAAGGCGACGCTGGTCTGCGCCTCCGGCGGCCTGCCAGGCGAATTGCACAAGCTGTGGCCGGCTGGCGCCCCTGGCAGCTACCATCTCGACTACGGCTATTCGACCATGGGCTACGAGATAGCCGGCGGCCTCGGCGTCAAGATCGCACGGCCGGAGCAGGATGTGATCGTCATGCTCGGCGACGGCAGCTACATGATGATGAACTCCGAGATCGCGACCTCGGTCATGCTCGGCAAGAAACTAACCATTGTCGTGCTCGACAACAGGGGTTTCGGCTGCATCAACCGGCTGCAGATGGCGACCGGCGGCGCCAACTTCAACAATCTCTTCCGCGACACGCTGCACGAGGTGATGCCCGAGATCGACTTCGTTGCGCACGCGGCGTCGATGGGCGCTGTCGCCCGAAAGGCCGCCTCGATCGCCGAGTTGGAGCGCGCCTTGAAAC
>JAEYXI010000439.1 GCA_023428515.1 Pseudomonadota bacterium
ATGGCCGCCCAGAGGCGCGCGCGGACGGACGCGAATGGCGCACGCCGCCGCTCTGGGGTATCGGCCTCACCAAAACCGTCAACGGCCACACTTTCTTCCTGCATGACGGACGCGCCCGCAACCTGAAGGAGGCGATCCTCTGGCATGGCGGCGAGGGGCAGGCCGCACGCGACCGCTTCGCCGCGCTGCCGGCGTCCGATCGCGAGGCATTGATCAAATTCCTGGAGTCGCTCTGATGGGAAAGCTCCGCTTCCTGCTGCCCCTGGCTGTCGTATCTTCCCTGGCGGCGACATCCGCCTTCGCCACGAAAGCGCAGGACATCGTCGGCAATGCGATCGACGGCTTTATCCGCCCCGGCTACCACACGTTCCACGAGGCGACATCAGCGCTTTCCGAAGCCGGCAAAGCACTTTGCGCGTCCCCGTCGCAAGCAGCACTCGACGCTGCGCGAGACGCTTTCGGCAAGGTGGTCGACGCATGGTCGCATATCGAGATCATCCGCTTCGGTCCGGTCACCGAAGAGAACAGGCTGGAGCGAGTGCTGTTCTGGCCCGACCGCAAGGGCACCGGGCTGAAACAGGTGCAGGCAGCGCTGGCCAACAAGGATGCGACTGCAGCGGATGCTGCGCAGTTGGCGAAAAAGAGCGTCGCCATGCAGGGGCTGGGTGCGCTTGAATTCGTGCTTTACGGGACGGGCTCGGAGACGTTGGCGACGGGCGATGCCTACCGCTGTTCCTATGGCACTGCCATCTCAGGCAATCTCGACGCGATCGCCGCGGAACTCGACGCTGCCTGGGCCGATCCGGAGGGCTTTGCGAAAGACTGGACCAATCCCTCGCAGGACAATCCGCTCTATCGCGACGGCACCGAGGCGGTTACCGAATTGATGGACGTCTTCATCACCGGCACGGAACTGGTGCGTGATGTCAGGCTTGGCGGCTTCCTCGGCAAGGAAGCCAAGGACGACAAGCCGCGCCAGGCGCTGTTCTGGCGGTCCGGCGAGACTGTCGACGCGCTTGCGGGCAATCTCGCTGGGATGAAGGCGCTTCTCGAGGCTTCGAAACTTGCCGAAGCCCTTCCGTCGGACCAGTCCTGGATGGAGGGCGAGGCGCTGTTCGAGTTCTCCAACGCGGCAAACGCCGCGAAGGCAGCCGACGGGCCTATCGCTGACGTGCTCGCCGATCCCGGCAAGCGTGCAAAGCTCGTCTATTTCGGCCTCGTCACCTCAAGCCTCTCCGAAATATTCGGCACGCAGATGTCCGGCGCGCTCGGCCTGACGGCGGGCTTCTCCTCGCTCGACGGGGACTGACGATGATCGGCAAGCGCACCGGGCTGATCGACCGCCGCGATTTCCTCAAGGCGGCCGGCGTGACGTTTCTTTCGTCGCTGGCGCCCGGGGCCTTGGCTGACACGCTTGCGGCGGATGCCGTCTTCGCCACCGCCTACCAGCGCCGCGACGGCGCCTACGGCGCGGCGATCCTGTCGGAAGCCGGCAAGATACTGCACACGGTCGACCTGCCCGAGCGCGGCCACGACATCACCTTCGATCCTGTTTCCGGCCGCTCGGTGGTCTTTGCGCGCCAGCCCGGCACTTTCTTCGTCGTATTCGACCATGCCGGGCGCACGCCGCCTGTGACGGTCGAAAGCGTCGCCAACAGGCATTTCTTCGGGCATGGCGTTTTCTCTCCCGACGGCGCGCTGCTCTACGCGACCGAGAACGATTTCGACAATGCCGCGGGCATGGTTGGCGTCTACGACGTGAAGAACGGTTTTTCGCGCGTTGGCGAGTTCCCGACCTATGGTGTCGGCCCGCACGAGCTTCTGCTGCTCGGTGACGGCAGGACCATCGCGGTCGCCAATGGCGGCATCGAAACCCATCCGGATTTCGGCCGCGCCAAGCTCAACCTGCCGACGATGAAGCCGTCCTACGTGCTGGTCGATCGCCAGACGGGCGACCTTATCGAGAAGCACGAACTGCCGCCCGACCTGCACCAGCTTTCGATCCGCCACATGGATACGGACGAGACCGGCGCGGTGTGGTTCGGCTGCCAGCATGAGGGGCCGGCGATGGAACGCCCGGCGCTGGTCGGCCGCGCGGTGCGTGGCAAGGATCTGGAACTCGCCGAGATGGAGCCGAAAGTGCTCTCCGGCTTTCGTAACTATATCGGCTCGGTGGCGGCGAACCGGGATGCCGGGACGATCGCGGTGACGTCGCCGCAGGGCAATTCCTACGCGGTGATCCAGGCGGCGACGGGCAAGGTGGTTTCGGTCGAGCGGCTGACGGAGGTCTGCGGCGTGGCGCCCGACCATGCAGGCTTCATGGTGACGACAGGAACGGGCGCGATTGTCGAGCCGAACGGCAGGTCGTCCGAAGACGAAAGCTACGTCTGGGACAACCACGTGTTGAGGATCGGCTGATCCGGCGGGCTCGTCGGGAGGCGGATCAGACGGTCCCGGAAATATCGGCGAAGGCCATCGCCTTGCGGATGATGGCGACGAGCTTGTCGCCGGCAATCTCCTTGGGACCGCTATTGTCGAGCGGGATGGACGTCCCGGTCGTGTCGCAGGAAATAGTGCGCGCCAGGCGGGCGAGGATTTCGCCGCGCGATTCGCGTCCGCGTCCGGCAAGCCGCGCGGCCAGGACTTCCGGGTCGGCGGTGACCTCGACCACGGCGACAT
The DNA here is from genome assembly GCA_023428515.1 of Pseudomonadota bacterium. The sequence goes on from JAEYXI010000439.1 coordinate 2,680, forward strand.
TGGCATAGCGCTCGCGCAGCGCCGGTAGGGCGCCACGCGAAACGTTGGCGACCGCAACCTGGCCGTTCTCGATCGCCCGGTCGATGCTGGCCGGCAGCCCGTAGCGCAATCCATGCGCCTCCCAGGCAAGCGCGAAGGCGCCGTCGGCTTCCGCTTCGATGAACTCGGCGTCGGCAAGCGTGTCGTGATCCTCGGTTTGGCCGTCGCTGTGACGCGTGATGACGCGCCTGACAAAATCGACCTGCGGCTCGTCGACGAGCACTTCCTTCGCGTGAACGATCAGCGTGTCCTTGCCGGCGCCGCTCGGGCCGACGACGGCAACGAAGGCGCCGTTGCGGATCGGCAGCGCGCCTTCCTGCTCGCGCTCGATCAAGGCGGAGGTCATCATGCGACGCGGCGTCCCTCGCGCCAGACGGTGCGCACGACAGGCACATGATCGTCGACGCGCACGCGCACGAGATCGGCGCGGCGGCCGGGCTCGATGACGCCACGGTCGGAGAGGCCGACGGCGTCCGCCGGGTTCTTCGACACCATGGCGACCGCCTGCGGCAGGCTGATGCCCTCGACCGCCTCGCCGATGAAGAAGGCCGACTGGATCAGGCTGAAGGGGATGTAGTCGGACGACAATATGTCGAGCAGGCCTTCCGCCGCGAGCTGGCGCGCCGACACGTTGCCCGAATGCGAGGCGCCGCGCATGACGTTGGGTGCGCCCATCAGCACGCCGAGGCCGGCCTGCTTGGAGGCCGCCGCGGCTTCCTCGGTGGTCGGGAACTCGGCGACGCGGATGCCCTGCTCGATCGCCTCCTCGACATGCGCCACCGTTGCATCGTCATGGCTGGCGAGCACGATGCCGCGCTCGCGGCATGCCGTCGAGATGGCGATGCGGTTCGGCGCCGAGTTCGCCTGCGACTGGGCGATGCGCTTGTCGCAATAGGCGCGGAAGACCTCTTCCGACATCTTCAGCTTGCCCATGTAGTACATCGCATAGGAGTCGAAACTCGCAAACTGGCGCTGTCCCGGCGCATGGTCCATCAGCGAGGCGAGTTTCACGCGATCGTCATTCTCGAAATAGGCGAACGCCTCCTGGCAGTCGGGAGCCGAGACCTCGCAGCGGAGGTGGATGAAATGGTCGGCGCGCACGCGATCCTGGCGCACGCTGTCCTCGATCGCGTCAGCCAGCCGGCGCATGTCCTCGATGCCGAGGTCGGCGTCGTAATCCATGCCGACGCGCAGTGCGTCGAACACGGTGGTGATGCCGGCGGTGGCGACTTGCGCGTCATGCGCGAGCACCGAGGCAATCGGGTTCCAGCGCACTTTCGGGCGCGGCGCATAGTGGCCTTCGAGATGATCGGTGTGCAGCTCGACCAGGCCGGGGATGAGGAAGTCGCCCTCCATGTCCTCGCCGGAACGGCTGGAGCCGCGATCGATCTCGGCGATCTTGCCGGCGCGTATCACGAGCGTGCCCGGCACGACCTCGTCGGCGAGCACGATGTTTGCGTTGGTGAGTATGGTTTCGGTCATCTTCTTGTTCTTGCGGTCGGTTCAGGCGGTTTTGCGTTGCTGGCGGCGGCCAAGCTCGTGCCAGGATTTTACCATAAAGGGCGCGCCGGGTTCAGGCTCGACGAACAGCGCCAGCCCGTCGACCGTTGCCGGCCTTTCGAGCGTGGCTGCAAAGACATCGTCGATGGCGGCGCGCACGCGCGGCAGGTCATGATCCGGCACACGGCCGGTGAGCGTCATGTGGAAGCGGAAACTCTCGAAGACGTAGGGGTAGCCCCACTGCAGCAGGTTGCGGAATTCCTCGGGGCTGAGCGCATCGGGATTGCGTCGCTTGATCTCGGCTTCGCTGAGCGGCGCGCGGAAGCGGTCGAATTGCGACACGATCTCGCTGGCGAAGCGGTCGAGGTCCGGCGCCGGGCTGCCAGATGTCAGCGCAAGAAAGCCGTCGATGCGCGTCGGTACGAGCTTCGACAGCAGGATGGGCTCGGCGGCGGCCGCGAAGCTCGCGACGGCCTGGTCGAGATCCGCTTCGGTGGCGTTGGCCGCCAGATGAAACGGCGCCTTCAGCGTCGCATGGAAACCGTAACGGCGGGCGCTTGCGGTATGGTAAGCGATCTCGGCGGGCGTCAGGTTCGTCACTGCGGGCGCCGGCGGCTGCGCGCTCGTGAAAGGGTCGCGGCCGAGCCAGCTCGCGGCAAGGCGCGTCAGCGGGTCGTTCTGGCCCGGTGTGAAATAGATGGCGTATCGCATCAAAGAATCCTCGTCGGCTCGTCCCATAGGCGATTTGCATGACGAAATGACGAAGCCGGCTGATGACGCGGCAGATATCAGAGGTGTTACGTAAAGTCACCAGCCAGGGCGGCCGGGCGGCTGGCACACGCCTTCATCAGCCACTCATGCTCGGGAGCGTTGTGGAATTTCCACGTCCGCTTCGGCCCGGCCATGACGTTGAGGTAGTAGAGATCGTAGCCGTGGCAGGCGGCGCAGGGGTGATAACCCTTCGGCACCAGCACGACGTCGCCGTCCTCGACCGCCATCACCTCGTCGAGCTCGCGTTTCCCATTGACATCCGCATCGGTGTAGACGCGCTGGAAAGCAAAACCCTGCGGCGGGTTGAGCCGGTGGTAGTAGGTCTCCTCGAGGTAGGATTCCCGGGGCAGGTCGTCGCGGTCGTGCTTGTGCGGCGGGTAGCTGGAGGTGTGGCCGCCGGGGGTGATGACTTCGACCACGAGCAGCGAATCCGCCGGCTGTCCTTCCGGCAGCACATTGGTGACGTAGCGCGTGTTGGTGCCCTTGCCGCGCGTCTCCTGGCCGAGATCGTCAGGCGCGATGAGGCGTGCCGGCAGGCCGCCGCCGAGGCCCGGTGCCGAGCAGACCGCCAGCTCGACATCGGTGTCGGCCGTTGCCGTCCACTCGGAGTGCTGCGGCACATAGACCGACCACGGCTTGCCGTCGAAAGGGCTCATGCGTTCGCCGATCAGGCCGAAATCCTGGTCGCCGGCGGATACCTTCGCCTTGCCTGACACCAGCACCAGGCAGACCTCGCGTCCGCCGGTCGCTTCCGAAACCGTGTCGCCCGCCTTCAGCCGGTGGAGGTCGAAGCCGACATAGGTCCAGCCGGCGCTTTCCGGCGTCACATGCGCGACGCGGCCGTGGCCCGCCTGCTTCTTCACCAACAGCTTCGACATTGCGCTCTACTCCTTGGTCTCGCCGCTTGTTTCCTGCGGCGCGGCCGGATCGACCGGCTTGTAGAGGATGAAAAATTGCCAGACGGCGTAGGCTGCGAAACCGCCCGCGATCGTGCCCCAGAAGGGAGCGCCGGCGGCGAATTCGAAGATCGCCCAGACCACGCAAACCGCCACGACGGCGACGCGCCGCCACAGCGGCCGGAAAAATGGATGCTCGTAGTCCTTCAATTCGGTCGACCTTTCAGGATGCGGGAAAACCTTTCGTCTCGACCGTATAGCCTGCCGCGGTCATCGCGCGCATCAATTCCTTGTGCCCGATCTGAGCCATTTTCAGGGGCGGGGCCTTCTTCGGGTCCTGCTCGGCCTCGACGACGAACCAGCCCTCATATCCGTAGTCGGCGAATTTCTGGACGATCCTGCCGAAATCGAGCGAGCCGTCGCCCGGCACGGTGAAGGCGCCGAGCGCCACCGCGTCGAGGAAGGATTGTTTCGTGCGGTCGAGCTTTTCGATCACCGGCATCCTGACGTCCTTCACATGGACGTGGCTGATGCGCTTGTGATGCTTGTCAATGGTGCGGAACACGTCGCCGCCCGCAAAAGCCATGTGCCCGGCGTCGAACAGCAGCGGAATGCCCTCGCCCGAATAGTTCATGAAAGCGTCGAGCTCGTGCTCGAACTGGACGACGGCGGCCATGTGATGGTGGTAGGAGAGCGGCATCCCTTGGTCGGCGCACCATTCGCCGAATTCCGTCAGCTTTCCGGCGTAGGCCTTCATCTCGTCGTCCGACAGCACCGCCTTGTTCGCCAGCGGGATGGAACGGTCGCCCTGGATCGAACGGCCGACTTCGCCATAGACGATGCAGGGCGCGTCGACCGCCTTGAACAGCTCGATCATCGGCCGGATGCGGTCCTTGTTGGCCGCGAGGTCGCCATCAGCGGCGAGCGTGCCCGAAAACCAGCCGCCGCAGAGCGTGACGTCGGCTGCCCTCAGAATCGGCAGCATGACCTCGGGATCACCGGGGAAGCGGCGGCCCATCTCCATGCCCGTGAAGCCCGCCGAGCGCGACTGGCGAAGACATTCCTCCAGCGAGATGTCCTCGCTGAGCTCGATCAGATCGTCGTTCCACCACGCGATGGGGGACATGCCCAGTTTGGCTTTCAAGATAGTGCTCCAACTCTTCTCTTCACCTCCTCCTTGGGGGGAGGTCGCGCCGTAGGCG